>JALWTH010000316.1 GCA_027082975.1 Paracoccaceae bacterium
GCCCCACCGCCACCGCCAACCGCTGGATCATCGGCGAGGTCGCGCGCCTGCGCGAAACCGTGGACGAGGCGCTTGCCGCGCTCCGCTTCAACGACGCCGCCAACGCGCTCTACGCCTTTACCTGGGGCAAGCTCTGCGACTGGTATCTGGAGTTTTCCAAGCCGCTGTTTGCCGGCGAGGAGGCCGAGGAAACCCGCGCCACCATGGCCTGGGTGATGGACCAGACCCTGGCCATGCTGCACCCGATCATGCCCTTCATCACCGAGGAGATCTGGGGGATTGCGGGCAACCGGCCCAACATGCTGATCCACCAGGACTGGCCCGAATACAGCACCGCCGAGCTGCTCGACGAAACCGCGGATGCGCGGATGAACTGGACCATTTCGCTGATCGAGGCGATCCGCTCGGCGCGCGCGCAGATGCATGTGCCGGCGGGGCTGAAGATCCCGGTCCTGCTGCAGGAGCTCGACGAAGCCGGGCGCGCGGCGCTCGAGGAGAACGAAGCGCTGATCCGGCGGCTCGCGCGCATCGACAGCATCACCGAGCAGGCCGAGTTGCCCAAAGGCTGCATCACGGTGGCGGTCAAGGGCGGCAGCTTTGCCCTGCCGCTTGCGGAAATCATCGACGTGGAGGCCGAAAAGGCGCGCCTTTCCAAGGCGTTGGAGAAGCTCGCCAAGGAGATCCGGGGGCTTGCGGGGCGGGTCAACAACCCGAAATTCGTGGCCTCCGCCCCGGCCGAAGTGGTGGCCGAGACCCGCGCCAACCTGGCGCTGCGCGAGGAAGAGGAAGCGCGGCTGCGCGAGGCGCTGGCGCGGCTCGAGGCGCTGGGCTGAGGGCACGACCGGGTGCATGGCATGGCCGCCGGAGCTTCGGCCCCGCGCTCCGTGTCCGCAAGAGCAGAAAGCGCGAAAAGAGCTGATCGGGCCCGCATCTCCTGGTGATGAGAGCGATGTTCGCGCAGATTGCGACGGAGCATTTTTTACTTGCGTTTTGACAGGCATTGGGGGACGGTTTTCCGGTTTTCCGGTTTTCCGGTTTTCCGGTTTTCCGGTTTTCCGGTTTTCCGGTTTTCCGGTTTTCCGGTTTTCCGGTTTTCCGGTTTTCCGGTTTTCCGGTTTTCCGGAAAACTGGGAAACTGGCGATGCTCGAGAAACGCTCATGACAGCGGCCGGTTCGGGCGGTAGGATGGGCCATGTCCTTGTGGAGCCGCATATTCGATGCGCTGGGCGCGCTGAAGGCGGGCGAGAGCCTGTCGGAGGTCTTTGCCCATCTGCGCACCCCGCCAGAAAAGCGCGTGGGCTTCGCCATTGCGGTGATCGCGCTCGGCGCCAAGATGGCCAAGGCCGACGGGCTGGTCACCCGCGACGAGGTGGCGGCCTTTCGCGAGGTGTTCACCATCCCCGAGGGCGACGAGAAGGCGGCGGCGCGGATCTTCAACCTCGCCCGGCAGGACGTGGCCGGCTTCGAGCAATATGCCGCGCGTATCGCCGCCATGTTCGGCCGGGACGACCCGGCGTTGTGCGACCTGATGGAGGGGTTGTTTCACATCGCCATGGCCGATGGGGAGTATCACCCGGCCGAGGACGATTTCCTGGCAAGGGTGGCGGAGATACTGGGCTTTGACGAGGCCCGCTTTCGTGCCCTGCGCGCCCGCTTCGTGCCGGATGCGGCGCCGGACCCCTACGAGGTGCTCGGCGTTTCTCCCGAGGCCCCGCTCGAGGAGATCCGCGCGGTCTGGCGGCGCGAGGTGCTCGAGAGCCACCCGGACCGGATGCTGGCGCGGGGCGTGCCCGAAGAGGCGGTCCGGCTCGCCGAAAAGCGCCTGGTGGCGCTCAATGCCGCCTGGGAGCAGATCCGGGCCATGCGCGAGCCGGCCCCGGAAAGCGCGCCGGAAAATGCGCCGGCCTGATGCGGCTGGCCACCTATAACGTGGAGTGGTTCAACGCGCTGTTCGACGACGAAGGCCGCCTGCTCGAGGATCGCGGCTGGTCGGGCCGCCACGATGTCAGGCGCGCCGAGCAGATCGCGGCGCTGGGCCGGGTCTTTGGTGCGCTCGATGCCGATGCGGTGATGGTGATCGAGGCGCCCGACACCAGCCGCCGCCGCGACGGCGCGCGGGCGCTGGAGACCTTCGCCGCCCGATACGGGCTGCGCGCGCGCAAGGCGCTGATCGGGTTTCAGAACGACACCCAGCAGGAGATTGCGCTGCTCTACGACCCGGATGTGATGGCGGCGCACCACGATCCGCAAGGCGCGCCCACCGGCAAGGCGGGCCGCGCCGATGCGCCGCGCTTTGACGGGGTGTTTCGCCGCGATGTGGATGTGGACGCGGCGCCCGAGCGGATCCGCTTTTCCAAGCCGCCGCTGGAAGTGGACGTGCGCCTGCGGGCCAGCGGCGCGCAGCTGCGCCTGATCGGGGTGCATGTGAAGAGCAAGGCGCCTCACGGCGCGCGCTCGCCCGCCGAGGCCATGCGCATCGCGATCGAGAACCGGCGCAAGCAGATGGCCCAGTGCATCTGGCTGCGCCAGCGCATCGAGCAGCACCTGGCGGCGGGCGACGACCTGATCGTGCTGGGCGATTTCAACGACGGGCCGGGGCTTGACGAATACGAGCGCCTGTTCGGCCGCTCGGGTCTCGAGGTGGTGCTGGGCGAGGGCGACGGGGTGCGCCTGTGCGAGCCCAATGCGCGCATGGCGCTGGGCTCGCCCACCGGCGCGCGCCCGGTCTCGGCGCGGTTCTGGATCCGCGAGGAGCGGCGTTACTTTCAGGCGCTCTTGGACTATATCATGCTCTCGCCCGGCCTGTGCGCCCGCGCGCCCCGCTGGCGCATCTGGCACCCGTTCGACGACCCGGCCTGCTACCGGGACCGCAAATTGCGCGAGGCCCTGCTGACCGCTTCGGACCATTTCCCGGTGACGCTGGACCTGGATATCTGAAGGGCTTTCCGAAGGGGAGGGCAGGGATTTGAAAATCCCGGCCCGCGCCCCCATATGTCAGGCATGAGATACGCTCTGTTACTGACTGCCATGCTCGCCACGGTGCCCGTCGCGCCCGTTCCCGCGCTGGCGCAGGAGGGGGAAAGCGAGCTTTCGCGCGGCGCCGATCTGCTGCGCGAGGGGCTTGGGCTGATGCTCGAGGGGATGCTTGAGGAGATACCCCCGGCCGCCGAGGACTGGGCTCGGGGCTGGTCCGAACTGGTCAGGCTGCTGGGCGATTTTTCGGCCTATGAAGCGCCCGTGGTCCTGCCGGGCGGCGATATCCTCATCCGCCGCAAACAGCCCCTGGGCCCCGAAGACAGCCTTGCCGGTGACGCGCCCATGGGCGAGACCGACCTGTAGGCCGGCCGCTTT
>JALWTH010000317.1 GCA_027082975.1 Paracoccaceae bacterium
GGGCGTGGCAGCGCGGGGCGTGGCAGCGCGGGGCGTGGCAGCGCGGGGCGTGGCAGCGCGGGGCGGCAATTTTTCTGCGAAAAATTGCCACGATTTTTCGCAGAAAAATCGGACGCGCGCCCGCGAGCGAGCAGCGGGCCGGCAGCCATGAGCGGCGATCCCCTGGTCATCTTCACCCCCTCGGGCAAACGCGGCCGCTTCCCCCGCGGCACCCGCGTGCTCGATGCGGCGCGCAAGCTCGGGGTCGATCTCGACTCGGTCTGCGGCGGGCGCGGCATCTGCTCCAAATGTCAGGTCAGCCCCGGCCAGGGCGATTTTCCCAAGTTCGGCGTCCATGTGAGCGCGGACGCGCTCTCGCCCAAAAACGCGGTCGAGGAGCGCTACGACCGCAAGCGCGGCCTGCCCCCGGGCCGCCGGCTGGGCTGCCAGGCCACGATCGAGCGCGATGTGGTGATCGACGTGCCGCCCGAAAGCCAGGTCCACAAGCAGGTGGTGCGCAAGCGCGCCGAGGCCCGCGAGATCACCCTTGATCCCACCATCCGCCTGGCCTGTGTCGAGGTCGCGCGCCCTGACATGCACCATCCCGGCGGCGACGCCGAGCGCCTGCTGGAGACGCTCACGGCCCAGACCGGCCTTGACGACATCAGCCTCGATTTTCACCTGCTCCCCGCCCTGCAAAAGACCCTGCGCGCGGGCGAATGGACCGTCACCGCCGCCCTCTGGCAGCCGCGCGAAGGCGCGCCCGCTCGCGTCATCGCCCTCTGGCCCGGCTTCCACGAGCGCCCCGCCTACGGGCTTGCCGTGGACCTCGGCTCCACCACCCTCGCCGCGCATCTGTGCGATCTCACGAGCGGCGAGGTCGTGGCCTCCGCCGGCCGGATGAACCCGCAGATCCGCTTTGGCGAAGACCTGATGAGCCGGGTCAGCTACGCGATGCTGAACGAGGGCGGCGCCGCCGAAATGACCCAGGCCGTGCGCGAGGGGTTGAACGCGCTCACTGGCGAAATCGCCCGCGAAGCCGGCATCGCGCCCGCCGACATCCTCGATTGCGTCCTGGTGATGAACCCGGTCATGCACCACCTGTTTGTCGGCCTCGACCCTTACGAGCTCGGCCAGGCCCCCTTCGCGCTCGCCACCTCCTCGGCGCTCGACTTGCCCGCGCGCGAACTCGGCCTCACCCTCGCCCCGGGCACGCGCGCCTATATCCTGCCGCTGATCGCCGGCCATGTGGGGGCCGATGCCGCCGGGGTCGCCCTTTCCGAAGCGCCCGAAGCCTCCGACGAGCTGGTGCTGATCGTGGACGTGGGCACCAATGCCGAGATCCTGCTGGGCGACCGCCACGGCGTGCTGGCCTGCTCCTCGCCCACCGGCCCGGCCTTCGAGGGCGCGCAGATCAGCGCCGGCCAGCGCGCGGCCCCCGGCGCGATCGAGCGGGTCGAGATCGACCCGGAGACGAAAGAGCCCCGCTTCAGGGTGATCGGCAGCGATCTGTGGTCAGACGAGGAGGGATTCGCCGAATCCATCGCCCACACCGGCGTCACCGGCATCTGCGGCTCGGGCATCATCGAGGCGATTGCCGAGATGCGCATGGCCGGGCTGGTGGACGCCTCGGGCCTGATCGGCAGCGCCGAGCAGACCGGCTCACCGCGCTGCATCAGCGACGGGCGCACCCACGCATACCGCCTCTGGCAAGGCGAGGGCGGCGCCGAGATCACCATCACCAATGGCGATATCCGCGCAATTCAGATGGCCAAGGCCGCGCTCTATGCCGGCGCCCGCCTGCTGATGGACAAGCGCGGCATCGAGCGCGTGGAGCGCGTGGTGCTGGCCGGGGCCTTCGGCGCCCATATCAGCCCGAAACACGCGATGGTGCTCGGCATGATCCCCGATTGCCCGCTCCACAAGGTCACCTCCGCCGGCAATGCCGCCGGCACCGGCGCGCGCATCGCCCTGCTCGACCGCACTTCCCGCCCGCTGATCGAGGAAAACGTGCGCCGGATCGAAAAGGTCGAAACCGCCGTCGAGCCGCGCTTTCAGGAGCATTTCGTCAACGCCACCGCCCTGCCCAACGCCGCCGACCCCTTCCCCACCCTGCGTTCGGTCGTCACCCTGCCCGATGTCAGCTTCAACAGCGATTCCCGCCAGAGCCGCCCCCGCCGCAGGCGTCGCCGCTAACCCCTTTCATCTTTCAGCAAATACTCTGGGGGTTTGGGGGTGAAACCCCCAATCTTCTCACCCGTCGTTCGAAGCCCAACGGCAGCGGTCGAACTCGCTATAGGCCAGCAATTGCTCGATCTGCCCGTCCACGACCAGGCGCGAGCAGCCCTCGATCGCGTTTTCGTCCACGAAGGCCGAGACCGCCCCGCCCTGCTCCCCGCGCAGGCATAGCGCGTCTCCCGGTGCGAGCCACTGCCCGCGGCGCGTGCCTTCGGCGGCCTCGGCGGTAAAGTAATAGGCGCTTTCCGATGCGTTCAGCACGCAGAACGCCCCCGCCCCCGCCCCCGCGCCTCCCGGCGCCAGGAACGGCAGGGCGAATAGCGCAATCCGACTCGACTTGCTCAGCTTCATGCCATCCCTCCTCGCTCCAGCATCACGCCGATTGCCGCTGCCTTCCAGTCACGAAAAAACACATTCCGCTCACCGGAATGTGCGCCACTTGTGACCCCATCTGTGAGCAGATCCGCCTATGATTGCGGCATTGGCCAATCAGGGAGGATACCATGAACAGGACATTTGCCGCCGCCGCGCTGGCCCTTGCCACCGGCCTTTCCACCAGCCTCTCCGGCACGCCCGCCTCGGCGCAGGGCATGGCGCCCTTCGGCAGCGAAGAGGACGCTGCCTATGCGGCGCTGATCTGGCAGGCGATGGAGGCGGCGGGGCTCGCTGGCGATCACATGATCCGCACATTGCCATACGAGGGCGTGGACCCCCACGGCAAGATGCTCGAGACCTTCTACACCACCGCCACGATCGACGGCCATACCGGCAACCTGATCGTCAAGCGCAATTACGGCCCCGAGGGGGTCGAGGCCGATGCGGTGCTGGCCGATCCCGACAAGCATCTGGGCGCGATCACGGTGATGTACCAGCGCGAAGAGGGCTATGACCCTGACAATCAGAACTGGTTCTGGGTCAAGTTCCGCCCCGATGGCTCGATCGACAAGAACCCCAAGGGCATGATGCTCGCGGGCATGGTCGCCAAGGGCGCCGATGTGGGCTGCATCGCCTGCCATTCGAGCCAGGACGACTACATCTTTACCACCGATGCGATCCATCCGGTGATGATGCAATAGGCACAGGCGGGCGGGCGCGTCCCGCCCGCCTGTGC
>JALWTH010000318.1 GCA_027082975.1 Paracoccaceae bacterium
GTGCCGGACGGGGTGAAAAAGCAAATCAAAAAGGCGGATAAGATTTCGGCATGGCTAGAGGCCATTCAAATTGCGGGCTTTGACCGCACCGAAGCCAATAAGCTATTTGGGGTGCCCAAGCTGGCGGGGGTGGCGGACGAGGTGCTCCCCTTGCGCGCCCCTATGCGCGTGAAAGCGGATTTTTTGAATCGGCACAGGGCGTTGTTGGGGCAGCTTTAAGTGCGGCATCATCCTGCCAAACGGCGGCGCGCTATTATGTTTCCATAGCCCTGCGCCCGCACACGGGCCACGGTCTCGGCCAAGGGTTCTGTCATTACCGTCATTGAAAAGGCAGTGGCGTGCAGGAGGGTTTCGGGGGTTTGCATCAGGCCGACATGGCCCTGCCAAAACACCAAATCCCCGCGCTGGAGCGGCGCATCCGGCGGTAGGAGCGCCCCCACCCTTTGCGCTTGCGGGCCGGAATCTCGGGGGGCGCTATGGCCTGCCGCATGCAGCGCCATTTGCGCCAAACCAGAGCAATCTATTCCGAGGCTGGAGCGCCCGCCCCAAAGGTAAGGCACGCCCAGAAAACGCTCGGCGGTGGTGAGAAAATCCGGCGCTGAGGTGGTATGTAGATGCGCGGAAAACATATAGCCTTCCGGCAGGCGGGAAAACGGGCCTTCAACCCCCAGCACCTTCACTTTAGCCGCGAAAGGCAGCCGCAACCGCATCTCCGATTTCATGTCGGGTTTGGCATAGACAAAGCTCCCCATGGCGCACACAGAATGGCTGGCCTCGCGGGCCTGTGCCAGCGCGGCGCTTGGCACCCAGCCTTGGTAGCCGCAGGCAACAGTCCCGAAGCTATGCGCGCCTTCCGTGGTGTCCACAGTGAACGCCTCGCCAAACAAAAGCTGCGAAATGCGCTTGCCGTTGGGGGCGTCTAGCAGGTCCGTTACGGGCTGGTTACCCCGCATTAAACTGCGCCTCGATCATGGCTAAAATCGCCCGTCCACCTTGGGCCTCGCCGCCTTTTGGCCGTGCGGGGCGGGCGGCTGGTGTCCAGCCATATACATCAAAATGCGCGAACTGCACCGCGTTTTCCACGAAGCGCCGCAGGAAGAGTGCGGCATTGATTGAGCCCGCCATGCCCCCCGCTGGGGCATTGTTCAAATCCGCAATACCGGGCTCAAGGTTGGCCTCATACCCCTCCCAGAAGGGCATCCGCCACAGCGGGTCCATCTCTGCGCGCGCCGCACGGGTGATCTGGTGCGCCAAGGCGCCATCGTCCGTGTAAAATGGTGGAAGGTCAGGCCCGAGCGCCACCCGCGCGGCCCCCGTGAGCGTGGCCATGCAGATCAGCAAATCAGGCGTTTCTTCGTCGGCCATGGCCAGCGCATCGGCCAGCACCAAGCGGCCCTCGGCGTCGGTATTATTATTTTCCACCGTCAGCCCCTTGCGGCTGGTCAGAATATCTTGCGGGCGGAAAGAGCTTGCCGAAATCGAATTTTCCACGGCTGGCACCAGCACCCGCAGACGCACCGGCAGGCCCAAGGCCATGATCATATGCGCAAGGCCCAGCACATTTGCCGCCCCACCCATGTCCTTTTTCATCAGCCCCATAGAGGCCCCGGGCTTGATATTCAGCCCGCCCGTATCAAAGCAAACACCTTTGCCCACCAGCGTAAGCTTGGGCGCATCCGCCTCACCCCAGATCATATCCAGCAAGCGCGGGGCCTGCTCTGCCGCCCGCCCAACCGCATGGATCAGTCCGAAATTCTCCTGCAAGAGATCATCGCCAACAATCGCTGACGCCTTGGCCCCGTGCCGCGCGGCGAGGTCAAAAAATGCTGCCTCCAGCGCCTCTGGCCCCATATCATTGGCAGGGGTGTTGATCAGGTCTCGGGTCAGGAACGTGGCTTCGGCCTCCAGTTCTACCCGCGTGGCATCTACGCCCGCAGGGCAAGCCAGCCGCGCCTTTTGCATGGGCTGTTGTGCGTATTTGTCAAAGCGATAGCCCGCCAGCAGCCAGCCCAGAGCCGCCTCTTCGCGCGCCCGGGCGGAAAGCTCGCCCTCGAGGTGCCAGGTGGCTTCGGGCAGCCTGGCGCGGGCATCGGCGAGGTGGAAGCGGCCGCGCTTGCGCGCCGCCTTGTCGCCCCAGCCGAACAGCGCCATCGAAGGCGCGCCATCCGCGCCGGGCACCACCAGCAGCCGGCCCAGCGCCGGGCGAAAGCCGCTGGCCTCGATCCAGCGCCTCTGCTCGGGCGCGCAGCTTTCCAGAAAGGTTCCAAGCGCCCCCTCGCGGATGACATGGAGCGGCAGGGAGGGCGCATCGGCGGGGGCAAAGGTGAGCGGCATGGGCATTTCGGTCCGGTTGGTGGTCGGGTCGGCGCGAGCTTAGCGCGCCCTGCCGCCGCTGCAAGGGAAAACCCCGCCGGCGCTCGCAGCCTGCCGCCCGGCCCCGGCTCAGATCCGCATGTCCTGCAGGTCCCAGACCGCCACCAGCGAGCCCTCTCCGACCCGCAGCAGGCGCGCGAGCACCGCCCCATAGGCGGCGCTGTCATGGCCGCCGAGCAGGCAGAGCACGTCGCGCCCGACCCGGGCCAGCGTGGTCATGCCTACCTTCTGCGCGATCCTGACCAATGCACGCACCCCCTCCTGCAAGGCGTCGAGCGCGCCATCGCGCTGCTGGCGCTCGATGCGCGCCAGCAGCACGGCCAGCTCCTCCATCGCCTGGCTCACCACCTGATCGGCCCCCATCGGCCCCATCTGCAGCACCAGCAATTCGAGCTGGTCCCGGTCCAGACGCACCGGCTCATCCGGCCTCAGCTTGACGATATCGCCCACGGTATCATCCATGGTATCACCCACCTTGTCACCCACGTTTCACCCTCTCGATTCACGCCCCCGAACCTGCGCCCATGATGCGCCGGCCTTTCTCAAGAAAAGGTTTCCACGCAGGAGAAAAATCGCTCGAACTTGAGGCAAATCACCGCTATCGTGCAGCGAGCTGACCGGGGGGGCTTCATGCAATTCGCCAAACCGTTGCCGGACTACCTGGTGACCCGCTATCACGGCTGGAAAGCCACCGGATACGAAAACAACAAGGCCTGGTATCGCCACCTGGCCTCCGACGGCCAGCACCCGCGGGCGATGGTCATCTCCTGCTGCGATTCCCGGGTCCATGTGACCTCGATCTTCGGCGCCGATCAGGGCGAATTCTTCATCCACCGCAATATCGCCAACCTCGTGCCGCCCCATGAGCCCGACGGGCGCCACCACGGCACTTCGGCGGCGGTGGAATATGCCGTCACCACGCTCAAGGTGGCCCATGTCATCGTCCTGGGCCATTCCCAATGCGGGGGGGTGCAGGGCTTTCACGACATGTGCACCAGTGGCGACAGCGCCGCCAGGTCGAGCTTCGTCGGCACCTGGGTGGAGCTGCTGCGGCCGGGTTTCGAGCGCCTTGGCGGCCCGGAGAAGCAGGTGGACATGACCGAGCTCGAGCGCCAGGCGGTGCTGGTCTCGCTGGACAATCTCGCGACCTTTCCCTTCGTGCAGCAGGCGGTCGAGGAAGAGCGGCTGACCCTGCACGGCTGCTGGCATGACATCGGCACCGGGACGCTCGAATATTACTGCCCGGAGCAGGGCGTGTTCATCGCCGTCTAGGACGGCCTCCCGGCCCCGGAAGGAGAGACGATTTTTCGCAGAAAAATCGGGGGCCGCGGCGGGCCGGGATTAACATTTCATTAACCATTTCAAGGAGAAAGTTGACAGCTGTCAACTTTTCAGACGGCGCGGTTCTTGCCCCCGAATATCTCCGCCACCAGCGTCTCCGCCCCCAGCGAGGCGCGAAAGCCCTCGACGATCCGCGCCCGCCCGGCCCGCGAAAGCCGCCGCGCCAGCGCCGGGTCCTCGGCGATCCGCCGGATCGCCCCGGCCAGCGCCTGCGGGTCCCTGGGCGCCACCAGCAGCCCGTCCACCCCGTCGCGGATCAGCTCCGGCACGCCGCCCGCGGCAGTGCCGATCGTGGGCACCTCGCAGCTCATCGCCTCCATGTAGGCCACGCCCAGCGGCTCGTGCCAGGAGGCGAGCACGAAGACATGCGCGCCGAGCAGATGCGCGCGCACCCGGCCCGCGTCGATGGCGCCGAGCAGGCGCACATGGCCTTCGAGCCCGAGCGCTTCGAGCCGACCCTGCAATTCGCCGCGAAAGCCCGCGCCGCCATCGTCATCCTCCCCGGCGATGTCGAGGCGCACTTCCAGCCCCTGGTCCAGCAGCAGGCGCACTGCCTGCATCAGGTCCTGATGGCCCTTGACCACGTTGAGCCGGGCGCAGGAAAAGAGCCGGATCGGCGCGCCGGGCGCGCACGGCTCATAGGGCTCATCGCGCCGGAGCACCTCGGGATCGACCCCCATCGGCCGCACCGGCAGGCGCGCGGGAAGCGCGCCCGCGAGCTCGGCGGCGAGTTCGGCGCTGAGCTTTTCGGTAATCACCGTGCCAAAGGCCGCGCCCTGCCACTTGAGCCTTTGGCCGGGGCCGTAATCGGAAAGCGGGCCGTGCAGGGTCAGGCTGTAGCGCGGCCCGCCCATGCGCCGGGCCAGCGCCGCCACCAGCGCCGCGCGGCCGCAGGAATGCACATGCACATGGCCGATCCCGCGCCGCGCCGCCTCGCGCCTGAGCCTGCGCGCAGCCGGCGCCGCCAGCAGCAGGTCGCGCCCGATCCCGGCCCGCTCGCCCGCCCCGGTCAGCGCCAGCGCCTGCGCCGGCCCCAGCACCGCATCCAGCGGCCCGGGTAGGCCCAGATAGGTGGTGCGCGCCATTGCCTCGGCCGACCATTCATGGGCGATCAGCCCCCTTGGCGGCGGCCGGGTCGAAAACAGGTGCACCTCCACCCCCATCGCCTCCAGCGCCGCCACTTCGCGCCAGAAGAAGATATGCGTCTGCCCCGGAAATTGCGGCACCAGGTAGCCAAGCTTCATCTGCATGTTCGTTTTCATGGCGTTAAGACATCTGCTGCTTTATAGCCTACGCAAACAGAGTGTCAGGAATATGACGGACGCGGCCAGCATCATCATCCCGGCGAGCAACGAAGCGGCGCTGATCGGCCCCTGCCTCGAGGCCCTGCTGGCCTCGCAAGGGGTGGCGGCGGCGCGCATCGTCGTGGTGGCCAATGGCTGCACCGACGCCACCGCCGAGACCGCCCGCGCCTACGCGCCCGCCGCCCGAAAGCGCGGCTGGGAATTGCTGGTGGAGGAGCTCGCACGCGGCCACAAACCCGGCGCGCTCAATGCCGGCGACGCCCGCGCCGGCCCCGGCGCGCGCATCTATCTCGACGCCGACGTGATCGTGCACGCGGAACTGATCCGCGCGCTCTGCGACCTGCTCGCCACCGATACGCCCCGCTATGCCAGCGGCATCGTCCGCATCCCCGAGCCCGCCTCGCGCATCAGCCGCGCCTATGCGCGCATCTACCGGCAGGTGCCGTTTCTCACTACCGGCGTGCCGGGCTGCGGGCTGTTCGCGGTCAATGCGCCCGGACGCGCGCGCTGGGGCGCCTTCCCGGACATCATCGCCGACGATACCTTCGTGCGCCTGCATTTCCGCCCCGAAGAGCGCGCGCTCGCCCCCATCGCCTATGAATGGCCGGTGGTCGAGGGCTGGGCCGCGCTCCTGCGGGTGCGCCGGCGCCAGAATGCGGGCGTGCGCGAAATCGCGGCGAAATACCCCGAACTGCTGGCCAATGACGACAAGCCGCCCTTTCCGAAAACCCTCGCGCTGAAACTGGCGCTCACCGACCCCGCGGGCTTTGCCACCTATGCCGCGATCGGGCTGCTCGCGCGAGGGGGCAGAGGTGCCGGCGCAGGCTGGAGCCGGGGCCGATGAGCGCGCTTGCCCGCCTGCTCCGGGGCGACAGCCTGATCGCGCGCGCCGCGCGCTCTTCGGCGCTCACGGTGGCGGGCTTCGGCGCCAGTCAGGTGATTCGCCTTGCCACCAACCTGATCCTGACCCGGCTGCTGTTTCCCGAAGCCTTCGGCCTGATGGCGCTGGTCTCGGTGGTGCTGCTCGGGCTCGGCCAGTTTTCCGACGTGGGCATCGGCCCCTCGATCATGCAGTCGAAGCGCGGCGACGACCCCGATTTCCTCAACACCGCCTGGACCATCCAGGCGATCCGCGGCACCGGGCTCTTCCTCGCCGCCTGCCTGCTGGCCTGGCCGGCGGCGCGCTTTTACGGCGAGCCGGACCTCATGGCGATGCTGCCGGTCGCGGGCCTCACCCTGCTGATCACCGGCTTCAACCCGACCAGCCTCGAGACCGCCCACCGCCACATGCGCCTCGGCCGGCTGACCGCGATCGACATCATGACCCAGATCAGCGGCGTGCTGATCGCCATCGCGCTGGCTTGGTGGCTGCGCTCGGCCTGGGCGCTGGTCATCTCCGGGGTGGCCTCGGCGCTGGTGCAGCTCTGGGCCTACCGCGCCTTTCTGCCCGGTATCCGCAACCGCTTTCGCTGGGAGCCCGCCGCGCGGCGCGAACTGATCCGCTTCGGCAAGTGGATCTTCCTCTCCACCGTCTGCGGCTTCGTCTTTTCGCAAAGCGACAAGATCATCCTCGGCCGCTATCTCGAGCTCGGCGCCTTCGGCATCTACAATATCGGCTATTTCCTCGCCTCGTTCCCGCTGATGCTCGGCAGCATGGTCAACCAGAAGATCGTGATCCCGATCTACCGCGAATGCCCCCCGGCCGAAAGCCCGGAAAATTTCCGCGCCCTGCGCCGGATGCGGATGCCGATGACGGCGGCGCTGCTGCTGCTGGTCACGGCCTTCTCGGCGCTCGGCACCTGGCTCGTGGGCCTGCTTTACGACGCGCGCTATCAGGGCGCGGGCGCGGTGGTGGTGCTGCTGGCGCTGATGCAGATCCCCACCATCATCCAGCTCACCTACGACCAGGCGGCGCTGGCGGCGGGCGACAGCCGCCGCTTCTTCGTGCTGACCCTGGCGCGCGCCGTCTTCATGGTCGCGGGGCTGATCGGCGGGCTGGAAGCGGCGGGGCTGATCGGCGCCATCCTCGGCCAGGGGCTGGCGCGGCTGGCGGTCTATCCGGTGACCGTGTGGCTCGCGCGCCGGGTCGGGGCGTGGGATGCGCTGCACGACGCGCTCTTCGCGCTCCTCGGCCTGCTGGGCGGCGGCGCCGCGCTGTGGCTGAACTGGGACGCGGTGCGGGCGCTGGCGGCGGGATAGGGGACGCTGCGGGCGCTGGCCGGTCAGGGAGCGGGCAGGTACCGCACGGGGATCGCCTGAAGGGATAAAGCTTGATGGACCGGAGCCATGCGACCGCCCGGGTGGGCGCAGAATGCGCCCGCCGTGGGGCGGGCGGGCGCATGCCGGGCCGCAAGCGACCCGGCGGTCTGCAATCCGCAGGTCTTGCCCCTCGAAAGGGACGAAAGCGTTTCCAGGCTCAGGACCCATCAATCCCGCGCTCACAGCGGCTTGAGGCGCGTGCTATCAGGGGTTTTTGCCCGCCGGACAGGGTAGGCCCCCTTTCCAAGGGCAAAAACCCCCTGAGATGAAGCGCCTGCACCGCTGTGAGCGCGGGATTGATGGGTCCTGAGCCTAGCGATTGCCCTGGCCGGCGACGAATTCCCCTTTCGCGAGCCCAGGAAAACCGGCATTCTGCCGCATTATCTCCGCAATCGGCCATTATTCTGCTATCCTGTCGAAATGGTAGCTGCACATGAACGAGCCCAGAACCCCGCCGGCAATCGGCGACAATGACATCGCCATCATCGGCATGGCCGCCCATCTGCCCGGCGCAGACGGGCTCGAGGCCTATTGGGACCTGCTCGCCTCCGGCCGCTCGGCAATCCGCCGCCTGAGCGAGGAGGAACTGCTGCAGGCGGGCGAAGACCCGGCCCGCATCGCCCGGCCCGATTACGTCCCCTTCGCCGCGCCGCTCGAAGGCTTTGCCGATTTCGAGCCCGAATTCTTCGGCCTCTCGCCCAAGGAAGCGGCGATCATGGACCCGCAGCACCGCCAGTTTCTCGAAGTGGGCTGGGAAGCGCTGGAAAATGCCGGCCACATGCCCGAGAACTTCCCCGGCGCGATCGGCGTCTATGCCGGCTGCGGCATGGGCAGCTATTTCTACTTCAACATCTGCTCCAACCGGGACCTGGTGGACGATGTGGGCATGTTCCTGTTGCGCCATACCGGCAATGACAAGGACTTCCTCGCCACCCGCCTGAGCCATATCCTCGACCTCAAGGGGCCTTCGGTGGGCGTGCAGAGTGCCTGCTCCACCTCGCTGGTCGCCATCCACTACGCCGCCCAGGCGCTGCTCAACGGCGAATGCGACATGGCCATCGCCGGGGGCGTCACCCTCGAGATCCCGCAAAAGCGCGGCTATCTCTACAAGGAAGGCGAGATCCTCAGCCCCGACGGCGAATGCCACGCCTTCGACCACCGCGCGCGGGGCACGGTATTCGGCTCCGGCGCCGGCGCGGTGATCCTGCGCCGGGCGGCGGACGCCATCGCCGAGGGCGATCACATCTGGGCCATCCTCAAGGGCACGGCGGTCAACAATGACGGCGCCGACAAGGCCGGCTACCTCGCCCCCTCGGTGGGCGGGCAGGCGCAGGCGATTGCCGACGCGCTGGCCATCGCCGACACCCCCGCCGACACGATCGACTATGTGGAATGCCACGGCACCGGCACCTATCTGGGCGACCCGATCGAAGTCGCCGCCCTCACCGAGGCCTTTCGCGAGACCACCGACGAGACCGGCTTCTGCCACATCGGCTCCGTCAAGACCAATATCGGCCACACCGACACCGCCGCCGGGGTCGCGGGGCTGATCAAGACCGCGCTGGCGCTCCACCACGCCGAAATCCCCCCCTCGCTCGGCTATGAGGCGCCGAACCCGGCGATCCCCTTCGAAAGCTCGCCCTTCATCGTCAACGACCGCCTCACCGGCTGGACCAGCCGCCGCGGCCCGCGCCGCGCCGGGGTCAATTCGTTGGGCGTGGGCGGCACCAACGCCCATGCGGTGCTCGAAGAGGCCCCCGCCGCGCCCGCGAGCGAGGAGAGCGACTGGCCGTTCCAGCTGCTGACCCTCTCGGCGCAGAGCAAGACGGCGCTCGACGCGGCCGCCGCCCGCCTCGCCGAGCACCTGCGCGCCCAGCCGGAGCAGAACCTCGCCGATATCGCCTGGACCCTGCACAAGGGCCGGCGCGCCTTCGAACACCGCCGGGTGCTGGTCGCCGAAAGCCACGAGGAAGCCGCCCGCCTGCTCGAGGAAAACGACCCGCGCCGGGTCTTCACCCACCGCGCGCTTGCCGAGCGGCCGGAAATCGCCTTCATGTTCCCGGGCGGCGGCGCGCAACATGCGGGCATGGCGCGCGACCTCTACGAGACCGAGCCGGTCTTTGCCGAATGGATGGACAAGGGCCTCGCCATCCTCGCCTCGAAGCTCGATTACGACATTCGCGCCCTCTGGCTGCCCGAAGGCGAAGACGCCGCCCGAGCCGCCGACGAGCGCCTCAAGCGCCCCTCGGTGCAACTGCCGCTGATCATGATCACCGAATACGCGCTCGCGCAGCTATGGATCAGCTGGGGGGTCGAGCCGCAGGCCCTGGTCGGCCACTCCATGGGCGAAAACACCGCCGCCTGCCTCGCCGGGGTGATGCGCTTCGAAGACTGCATCGCCCTCGTCCACCTGCGCGGCACCCTGATGGACAGCGTCCCGGCGGGGGGGATGCTCTCGGTCCCGCTCCCGGCCGAGGAACTGCGCCAATATACCGGACAAGAGCTTGATATCGCTGCCAAAAATGCGCCGGGCCTGTCGGTCGCCTCCGGCCCCGACGCGGCCCTCGACGCCCTCGCCGAGCGCCTCGCGGGCGAGGGCATCGAGAGCCAGCGCATCGCCATCGACATCGCCGCCCATTCGCGCCTGCTGGAGCCTGTGCTCGCCCACTTCCGCGCCTTTCTCGCCAGCATCGAGCTACACCCGCCGCGCCTGCCGGTGATCTCCAACCGCACCGGAGAGCCCCTCACCCCGGAGCAGGCCACCAGCCCCGATTACTGGACCGACCACCTGCGCAATACGGTGCTTTTCGCCGATTGCATCACCCACCTGGCCGAGGCGCCGGGGCGCATCCTGATCGAGGTCGGCCCCGGCCGCGCGCTCGCCGCGCTGGCCAAGGCGCACCCGGACATCCCGCCCGATCGGGTCATCTCCACCCTGCGCCACCCGGATGACCCGGTGGCCGACGACACGTATTTCATCGCCGCGCTGGGCCGGCTCTGGGCGCTGGGGGCCGATTTCGACTGGGCGCAGATCTGGGGCGAAGCGCGCCGCCGCCGCCTGCCCCTGCCCACCTACCCCTTCCAGCGCGCGACCTATTACATCGCGCCGGGCGAGACCGCCGCCCGCGCCCCCGCCCTGCCCATGCGCCAGGAGGACATGGCCGACTGGGGCTATGCGCCCACATGGAAACGGGCCTCTCCCGACTGCCCGCCGAGCCTTGAGTTGGCCGAGAAGCAGAGCTGGCTCATTTTTCTCGACGAGGCCGGGCTGGGCGCGGCCGCCGCCCGCCGCCTCAGAGAAGCGGGCCACGAAGTCACCACCATTCGCGCCGGCGATGCCTTTGCCCCGTTCGGCAAGGCGGGCGGGGAGGCAGATGGCGAGGCGGGCTTCTTCCTGCCCCCGGAGCAGGGCCGCCCGGCCTATGACGAACTGATCCGCCGCCTCACCGCCCAGGGCCGCCTGCCCACGCGCATCGCCCATTTCTGGCTGGTGACCGAGGGCGAAAGCTTCCGCCCCGGCTCGAGCTTCTTTCACCGCAATCTCGAACAGGGCTTCTTCAGCCTGCTGTTCCTGATGCAGGCCTGGGCCGACGAAGGCCCCGGCACGCCGCTTCACGTCACCGCCTTCACCACCGGCGCGGCCCAGGTCGCGGGCGAGCCGCTCCTCTACCCGGAAAAGGCCACCATCGCCGGAATCACCCGCGTCGCGCCGCGCGAACTGCCCGGCGTCACCTTCGCGACCCTCGATCTCGACAGACCCGACGCCGCCGAGGCGCTCGACGACGTGCTGGAGGAACTCACCGCCAGCCCCGCCAACAGCACCGCCGCCCTGCGCGCCCACAAGCGCTACGAGGCCGGCTACGCCCCCGCCCCGCTGCCCACGGACAGCCTGCCCGACCTGCCCCAGGGCGCCACATGGCTCATCACCGGCGGCTTCGGCGGCATCGGCCTGACCATCGCCGCCGAACTGATCCGCCGCTACCAGGCCCGCATCGTGCTGCTCGCCCGCACCCCGCTGCCCCCGCGCGAGGAATGGATGCGCGCCGACGGCGCCACCGCCCGGCGCATCGCCGCGCTGGAGGCGCTCGAGGCCCTTGGCGGCGAGGTCGAGGTGATCGCCGCCGATGTCTCCAACATCGTCGAGATGCAGGAGGCCCGCCGCCGCGCCGAGGCCCGCTTCGGGCGCATCCACGGGCTGATCCACGCCGCCGGGGTGATCGACGACGCGCCGCTCGCCACCAAGAGCATCTCGGCGATCGAAGACGTCTTCTCGCCCAAGATCCACGGCACCCAGGTGCTCGACCAGGTATTTCCCGACGGCGATCTCGACTGGCTGGTGCTGTTTTCCTCCACCTCCACCGCCACCGCGCCGGCGGGGCAGGTGGATTACGTCGCCGCCAATGCCTTTCTCGACGCCTACGCCCAGGCCCGCGCGGGCGGCGCGGGCGGCACGGGCGGCCGGACCCGGGTGCTGAGCCTCGGCTGGGGCATCTGGGCCGACCGCGGCATGGCCGCCGAGGCCCTGGGCGCCACCCGCCCCGCAGGCGACGGGCCGGCGCGCGAGATCGACGCGCCGCTGCTTTCCGCCACCCTGCTCGACCGCGACGGCCACCGGGTCTTTACCGGGGTGTTGAGCGAATCCGACTGGGTGATCGGCGAGCACCGGCTGGCCCGCGCCGCAGCCCCGCTGCCGGGCACCGGATACCTGGAGCTGATCGCCGAAGCGCTCGCCGCCCAGGGCGAGAGCCGGCCATGGGAAATCCGCGACCTCGCCTTCCTGCGCCCGCTGGCGATTGCCCCCGGAGAGCGGCGCGAGATCCGCCTGCGGCTCAGGCGCAGCGCGGCGGGCTACCGGGTCGATATCCGCTCGGCGGTGGAGATGCAGGGGCGCACAGGCTTCGTGCTCAATGCCGAGGCGGAACTGGCGCTGGGCAATATCCCCGCCGCCGACACAGCCGACCTCGCCGCCATCCGCGCCCGCTGCGCACCGCCCGAACAGGCCGCGCCCGGCGCCGCGCTCGCCAGCGTGCAGGAGGCCCACCTCGCCTTTGGTCCGCGCTGGAAAGTGCTGCAATCCCAGGCACTTGGCGAGGGAGAAGCCATCGCCGACCTCACCCTGCCCGAAGCCGCCCGGGGCGATCTCGCAGAGGGATTCGCCCTGCACCCGGCGCTTCTCGACATCGCCACCGGCTGGGCCATGGCGCTGATCCCCGGCTACGAAGCGCGCCACCTCTGGGTGCCGCTCGCCTACCGGCGCCTGCGCCTCTACCGCCCGCTGCCGGGCGAGATCACCTCGCATATCCGCCTCGCCGAAACCGCCCCCGGCGCGCCCCATGCGCGCTTTGACGTGACCCTGTGCGACCGCGCGGGCAATGTCTGCGCCGAGATCGAGGGCTTCACCATCCGCCGCCTCGACGCGGCCACCCGGCTCGACCTGCACCAGACGCCCGCGCCCGACGAGGTGGAATTCCCCGACGCCGCCCCCGCCGACAGCGCGCCCCTCAGCCCGGCCCCAAGCCAGGCCCCAAGCCAGGCCCAGGAGCGCCT
>JALWTH010000319.1 GCA_027082975.1 Paracoccaceae bacterium
CGATTCGGGCACCACCGTGTGCGCCGCGAAGTGGAGCACTTCCCGAATGCCGTAGTCCTCCAGCAAGCGCCGGACCAGGACGGCGTCGCCGGTGTTGCCGACCACCAGCTCACCGCCGACGACGGCCCGACCACCGCCACGGCCACCGTCATGGTCACCGCCACCCGGTCCGGCTGGCGGGCAGCGAGCGATTCGGCCGCGATCATCCACAGCCCGCCAATGACCAGCGCCCAGGCCACCGGCGCGATGCTGGTGGGCAGTTCGAAGCCCAGCTTCTTGACCGCGAGGCCCAGCACGGCGGTGATCAGAAAGGCGACGGTCAGCTTGATCAGGTAATCGCGGCTCTCGGCATCCTTCCAGCCGGTCAGCAGCGCCAGGATCCGGCGCCAGTAGATCAGCGTCACCGCCAGGATCGCGCCCGCCTGGATGACGATATTATAGGTGTCCGAGCGCGCCCCCAGCCAGTGTTCGGCCAGCAGCAGGTGCCCGGTGGAGGAGATCGGCAGAAATTCGGTAACGCCCTCGATCACGCCCAGCAGGGCGTCGGCCAGATAGCCCACGCCCCGGCTCAGACTTCGAGGCCGCGCGCCGAATTGCGAATCGCGGCATATTGCCCGTCGGGGCGGTAGCGGTAGAGATATTCGGGGAGCACGGCCTCCATCGGCTGCGGGGCGATGCCGAGCGCGCCAAAGCCGCGCGCGCCGGGGGTAACCACGCTGTCATGGCGCAGCGCGCGCACCTGGTCGCGGGTGAGTGGCGAGACGATCAGCCCGCCGGACAGGCGCTGCCAGAGGTCGAACCAGAAGGCGAAGAAATGTGCCTTCCAGAAAGGCATGTTGACGATCAGCCGGCGCCGCTCGATGATCTTCAGCATCCCTCTGAGCAGGTCGCGCAGGCTCTCCACCTCGGGACCGCCAAGCTCGTAGATCCCCGGCGCCGCCTGCCCGGTGGCGCCCATTTCGGCGGCGGCGGCCACGTCGTCCACATAGACCGGCTGCATCAGCGTATCGGCGCCCACCACGGGCAGCACCGGCGACAGGCGCGCCATGGCGGCAAAACGGTTGAAGAACCGGTCCTCTGGGCCGAAGATCACCGAGGGCCGCAGGATCACCGCATCGGGAAAGGCCGCGAGCACGGCCTTTTCGCCGCGCCCCTTGGAGCGGGCATATTCGTAATCCGCCCCGGGATCGGCGCCGATCGCCGAGACATGCACCAGATGCGCCACCCCCTCGTCGGCGGCGATGCGGGCAATCCGCCCGGCGGCCTCGTCATGCACGGCGGCAAAGGTATTCCTGCCGATCTCGTTGAGGATCCCGACGCAATTCACCACCGCATCGGCCCCGCGCGCGGCTTCGCGCACCGAAGCGTCGTCGCGCACATTGCACAGCACCGGCTCCACCTGGCCGACGGCGCCGTAGGTCCTGACGAACAGGTTTTCGTTGGGGCGGCGCACCGCGACGCGCACGCGCCAGCCGGCCCGTGCCATGCGCTGGGCGACATAGCGGCCGACAAAGCCCGAACCGCCGTAAATGGTGACAAGCCTGGACATGGGAGCCTCCTCCTTTGCACCTGCAGGATGCTTAAACCCAAGCCCCGCGCGGGACAAGGTGGCCGTGGCGCATTTTTTGCGCACATGGCCGGCCCAAACCCGTTGACACGCCCCGCGCGCGGGTTTACATCGCGGCTCCACGACACCTGCCCAGGTGGCGGAATTGGTAGACGCGCTAGCTTCAGGTGCTAGTGTCCGTATGGACGTGGAGGTTCGAGTCCTCTCCTGGGCACCATTCCCCGGCACATGATCTCTCGGGGCGGCGGTCTCAGCGCCGGAAAGACGGGGTGCATGACGGACAAGCCCACACATCCGCCGGACACACTCGGCATGGAGGCCGATGAGATGCGCCGGCTCGGATACCGGGTCGTTGACCTGGTGGTGGAGCGCGCGCTGGGGCGTGGGCGAGAAGCGGTAATCCGCGAGGGCGCGCCGGAGGCGCTGCTGGAAGCGCTGGGCGGCCCTCTGCCGGAAGCGCCCCTGGACGCGGATGCTTCGCTCGACCTGCTGGCGGATGTGGCGCTTGCGCATATGCAGCACGGCGACCACCCGCGCTATTTCGCCCGGGTGCCGGGGCCGGCCTCCTTTGCCGCGATCCTGGGCGAATGGCTGGGCACCGGGTTCAATGCCATCGCCACCAGCTGGGGCGGCGCTTCGGGGCCGGCGACGCTGGAGCTTGTGGTGATCGGCTGGCTTGCAGAGCTTCTGGGCCTGCCCGCCCATAGCGAGGGCGTGCTGGTCTCGGGCGGTTCGCTGGCCAATCTCACCGCCTTTGCCGTGGCACGCAGCGAGATGGGGCCGGGGGTGGCCTATTTCACCGACCAGACCCATGCTTCGCTGCCACGCAACCTGCGCGCGCTGGGCTGGGGCGAGGCGCATCTGCACCGGTTGGAGAGCGACAGCGCCCTGCGAATGGACCTCGGCAGCCTGCGCCGCGCCGTGGCCGAAGACCGCGCCCGGGGGTGCTCGCCCCGGCTGGTCATCGCCACTGCCGGCACCACCAATACCGGCGCGGTCGATCCGCTGGAGGCGCTTGCCGATTTCTGCGCCGAAGAGGGGCTGTGGCTGCATGTGGACGGCGCCTATGGCGGCCCCGCGGCGCTGACCGAGGCGGGGCGCGCCCGCCTGCGCGGCATGGAGCGGGCCGATTCGCTGGCCGTTGATCCGCACAAGTGGCTGTTTCAGCCCTATGACGCGGGCGCCTGTTTCGTGATGCGCCCCGGCGCGCTGGAGCGCTGCTTCGCGATGCACCCCGAATATCTCAGAGACGTGAAGGCCGGTCAGGGCACAATAAGCTTCGGCGACCGCTCGCTGGAGCTTACCCGGCGCTCGCGGGCGATCAAGCTGTGGCTCTCCCTGCGGACCTATGGCGCGGAAAGGTTTCGCGAAGCGGTGGCGCGCGGCATCGCCTTGGCGGAATATGCCGAAGCCCGCCTTCGTGCCGCGCCGGATGTCTGGGAGGTGGTCTCGCCGGCACAGATCGGCGTGGTCTGCTTCGCCCTGCGCGGGGCGGATGCTTCGGAGCACGCCCGCCGCGCCGCCCGGCTGACCGAGAGCGGCTTTGCCGCCGTAACCTCGACCAGTCTCAAGGGCCGTTCGGTCCTGCGTCTGTGCACGATCAACCCGACCACGACAGAAGCGGATATAGACGAAGTGCTGCGCCGCTGTGAGCGCGGGATTGATGGGTCCTGAGCCTAACCCAGCGAATAGAGCCACATGCGCAGCGCCAGCCCTTCCCGCGCGCCCAGCGCCCGGGCCGTGGCGTTGGCACGCGAGATCACGCCGGTTTCCAGCGCCGAGGCCGCATCGCCGATGCGCGCCGTCGCCGCGCCTACCGTGACCGCAGCGATCCCCTGCGCCTCCAGCGCCGGCAGGCGCGAGCAGCCGATTTCGCCGGGCCCCAGGCCTGCGTCGTTGAAGACGGCCACTCGCGCCGGTGCCTTCAGCGCCCGGGCCGGATCGCCGCCGATCAGGGCGCCGTGCGAGCCGGTGACGACCAGCTGGCCCGCATGCTCCGGCGCTACCATGGAAGCGCTGTCGAGCAAAAAGACCGGCGCACCGCCGGGACGCAGGGCCTTTTGCGTCTGCGCCTCTTGGTGGGGGGGTAGTTTTCCGGCAGGTTCGGGCGCATCCCGCAGCAGCGCCACCGCTTCGCCCACTGCCATCCCGGGCCGGACGCCCAGGGCCTGCGCGGTCTCGTTCGCATGGCTGACGCAGCCGTGCTCCAGCGCGTCGCGCGCATCCCCGATCCGCGCCGACATGCAGTCCACTCCCGCCGCCGCCATCCCCACCGCGTCAAGCGCCATCACTCCGCCGACTCCGGCGCGCTCGCGCCCGATCCCGGCATCGTTGAACAGCACGGCCCTGAGCCCGGCCCGTGAGGCGAGCGAAGCCGGATAAAGCCCCCCATGCGAGCCGCTGACCGCCACCCGCCCGCCATCGCCGGGGACCAGATCGGTGATGGAATCGCGCAATATCAACCAATCATCCATGGCCCCGCATAGCCTCCTTGACAGGGATTTGTAAATCGCGCCTAATAATCAGAACGAATAATTCCGACTGGTGGAACAATCATGCCTGTAACGGGCTCCATTCCCCGCGCCGCGCGGATCATGGATGTGCTGGCCGAAGCACCCGAAGGCATGGCCCTGTCCGAAATCGTCGCCCGCTCCGGTTTTACCAAGACCACCACCTTTCGCGTGCTCGCCGCGCTCACCGAGGTGCGCTTCGTCGAGCAGGACCCGCTGGGGCGCAAGTATCGCCTCGGGCGCAAGCTCTCCGATCTGGCGCGGCTGTCCGGTCGCGCCGATATCGCCGCGCTGGCCACCCATTCCTGCGAGCGGCTGGCCGAGCTTACCGCCGATACGGTGTTTCTCTCGGTGCCCGAAGGTCCGCTGTCGATCTGTGTGCTGCGGCGCACCGGGGCCTTTCCGGTACGCACGCTGACGCTGGACCAGGGCGATGCCCGCCCGCTGGGTGTCGGCGCCGGCTCGCTCGCTCTTTACTGCGCCATGGATCCGGCGCGGCGTCACGCCGCCTGCCGGTTCAACCGCGCCTGGCTGGCCGAATACGCCATGGACGAAGCCCGGCTGGAAGCAGAGGTAAAGGCCTTTCGCAGCCGCGGCTATGCGCTCAATCGCGGTCAGGTGATCGAGGGCACTTCCGCCGTGGCGGTGCCGGTTTTCACGCGCGGGGGGGCGCTGGTGGCGGCGCTGGCAATCGGGGCGATCAACGCGCGCATGAGCGAAGAGCGAATCCGGGAGGAGCTGCTCCCGGCCCTGCGCGGCGAGGCGGAGCGCCTGCGCGGCAGGCTGATGGACAAGGAGGGTGCGAAAAATGTCTGAACCGGGCGATGACGGCGACAACAGGGCGCGCAGCATCGCGCTCTTGAGGATGATGGAGCGCATCCGCGCCTTCGAGGAGCAGGCGATCCTCGCTGCCGAGCGCGACAGGCTGGTGCTCGGCGCCATTCACCCCTCGATCGGGCAGGAGGCCTGCGCGGCCGGCATCATGCAGGCGCTGCGGCGCGACGATATCCTGCTCGCCACCCATCGCGGCCACGGCCATACGCTCGCCAAGGGCGCCGATCCGCTGGCCATGTTCCGCGAGCTTCTCGGGCGCGCGGGCGGCTGCTGCGGGGGCAAGGGCGGCTCCATGCATATCGCCGATTTCAATGTGGGGATGCTGGGGGCCAATGGCGTGGTGGGGGCCAATATCACCATCGGTGCCGGTGCCGCCCATGGGCTGAAGCTCATGGGCAGCGACCGCATCGCGGTGGATATCTTCGGCGATGGCGCGGTCAATCGCGGACCGTTTCTCGAGGGGCTGAACTGGGCGGCGGTCTATGCGCTGCCCGTGCTGTTCGTCTGCGAGGACAACCAGTGGAGCGCCACCACCCGGACCCGCACCGTCACCGCCGGCGAGGGAGCCGGCGCGCGGGCGGCAGCGATGGGCCTGCCGGTCACGACGGTGGACGGCAACAATGTCGAGGAGGTGGCCGCCGCCGCCGATGAGATGGTCGCCCGCATCCGCGCCGGCAATGGCCCCGAATTCCTCCACGCCATTACCTACCGCCAGACTGGCCACACTTCCTTTGACAAGGCCGCCTACAGGCCCGAGGGCGAGGCCGAGCGGCACAAGATGGAAGACGACCCGATCGCCCGCCAGCGCGCCTTTCTTGCCGGGATGGGGGTGCGTTCGGCAGAGTTGGAGACTATCCACGCCGAAGCGCAGGCGGAAATGGCCGCGCTCCTCAAGGAAGCCGCCGCCACCCCCTTCCCGCCCGACGATACCGCTTTCACCGATGTGCAGGATATCGGCTCGCCAGCCAAGGAGGCTTTCTGATGGCCGAGAAGATGACCTATGTGGAAGCCTCCCGCGAAGCCCTGCGCGAGGCGATGCAGGCGGATGAAACCGTCTGGTGCCTGGGCGAGGATCTCGGCCGCGGCAGCGTCTTCGGCCAGTATCTCGGCCTGCAGGAGGCGTTCGGGCCGGATCGCGTGGTCGATACCCCCATTTCCGAAGCCGCGATCATGGGCGCGGCACTTGGCGCGGCCATGGTCGGCACCCGCCCGGTGGTGGAGATGCGCTTCTCCGATTTCGCGCTTTGCGCCACCGACGAGCTGGTGAACCAGATCGCCAAGGCCCGGTTCATGTTTGGCGGCCAGTCCCGCGCGGCCATGGTGATCCGCAAGCCTACCGGCATGTGGCGCTCTTCGGCCGCGCAGCACAGCCAGTCGCTCGAAAGCTGGTACACCCATATCCCCGGCCTGGTCGTGGTCTGCCCGTCCACGCCGCAGGACAATTATTCGCTGATGAAGGCCGCCATCGCCGCCGACGATCCGGTGGTCTATTTCGAGCACAAGAATATCTGGGGCATGGAGGGCGAGGTGGACCGCTCGCTTGCCGTCGAGATCGGCAAGGCCGCGATCAGGCGTGTGGGCGAGGACGTGACCATCGTCAGTTGGTCGGATACCGCCAACCTGGCCGAACAGGCGGGCGCGCGCCTCGCCGAAGAGGGGATCAGCGCCGAGGTGATCGACCTGCGTTCGCTCTGGCCGTGGGACAAGGCGGCGGTGCGTGCTTCCGTCGCCAAGACGGGCCGACTGATCGTCGCCCATGAGAGCGTGCGGGTCGGCGGCTTTGGCGGCGAGGTGGCCGCGACGATCGCCGAAGCCGTGCCCGGCGCGCGCATCCGCCGCCTTGGCGCGCCGCGCTCGCTGATCGCCTATGCGCCGAACCTCGAGGACCAGATGCGCGTGACCGTGGACATGATCGCACAAGCCGCGCGGGAGATGACCAATGACTGAGACCAACGAAATGACTGGCGGCGAGGCCATCGCCCGCGCCCTTCTGGCCCACGAGATCGGCCCCATGTTCGGCATGGGCGGCTTCCAGCTCCTGCCCTTCTACGATGCCGCGCGCCGGCTCGGCATCCGCCACAGCCTGATCAATGACGAGCGGTGCGCCGTCTTTGCCGCCGATGCCTATGCCAAGGTCACAAACCGCGTCGGCGTGGTCGATGCCACGCTGGGGCCGGGGGCGACGAACCTTGTCACCGGCCTGGTCGAGGCGCTCAATGCCGGCACCGCGCTGGTGGCCATTGTCGGCGACGCGCATCGCGACCATGCGGGCAAGAACATGACCCAGGAGACCGAGCAGGTGCAGATCCTGCGCCCGGCCTGCAAGGAACTGATCCGTGTCGAGGCCACCCATCGCATCCCCGAGGCCGTCGCCCGCGCCTTTGCCGTCGCCACTTCCGGGCGCCCCGGCCCGGTCTGCGTGGTGGTGCCCGAGGATGTCGCCCACGCCACCCATGCCTTCGCGCCGGAGGATTTCGCCGCTGACCCCGCGCATTTCTCCATGCCCGCCCTGCGCTGCCGCCCGGATGCCAAAAGCGTCTCTAACGCTGCCAAAATGCTGTCTGAGGCCGAAAAGCCGATGATGCTGGTGGGCGGCGGCATCCATATCTCGCAAGCCTGGGAAGAAGTCACCAACCTTGCCGAAAAGGCCGGGATCCCGGTCGCCCACACGCTCACCGGCAAGGGGGCCATTGCCTGCAATCACCCGCTTTCCGCCGGGCTTTTCGGCCGCTATGACCGGATCGCCAACGAGATGATTGCCGAGAGCGATTGCCTGCTCGTGGTGGGCTGCAAGCTGGGGGAAATCGCGACCAAAAGATACTCTATTCCTGCCCAAAACGCCCGAGTCATCCACCTTGATAACGTTGCCGAAGAGATGGGCCGCACCTTCCGGCCCACGCTGAAGCTCTGGGGCGATGCCAGGGCCGGGCTCGCCGAGCTTGCCGCCGCGCTCGATGGCGGTGCCGAGGCACGGTCCGCGTGGTGCGCCGAAGTGCCCGCACGCATGGCCAAATGGCGCGAGGAAGTGGCCGAAAGGCTCTATTCCAGCGAAAAGCCTGTCCACATGGCCCGCCTGATCACCGAGATCAACGCCGCTCTGCCGGCCGATGGTATCCTCGTGGCCGATGGCGGCTTTGCCGCCCATTGGGGCGGGCTGGTGTTCGACACCAAGCGCGCCGGGCGCAGCTTCGTGCCTGATCGCGGCTTTGCCTCCATCGGCTACGGCCTGCCCGGCGCCATGGGTGCGGCCTTGGCCGTGCCGGGCGCGCCGGTGGTGGGGCTTACCGGGGACGGTGGGTTCAACATGGTCCTGGGTGATCTGGAGACGGCCCGGCGCCTGAAACTGGGCCTGACCATCGTTGTCGTCAACAATGCCGCTTCCGGCTATGTGAAGGCGCTTCAGCACCTGATGTATGGGGAGGGCAATTACCAGTCTTCCGACCTGAGCGAGACCGATTACGCCGCTGTCGCCGAGGCCATGGGCTGCCATGGCCTGCGTGTCGAAGACCCGGAAGCCCTGCCCGCCGCGCTCTCTGCCGCGCTGGCCGAGACCACCCGGCCCAGCGTCATCGACGTGATGGTGACCCGCGACCCGGCCCGGATGCTGCCGGCGGTGGACAACCGCACGGTGGTGGCCAAAAAGGGCGACCGTGTAGCCTAACCCCAAGTCTCCTTCAGCACCCTGAGCCAGTTGCCGTGACAGAGCTTTTTCACCAGGGCTTCGCCGTATTGATGCCTGCGCATTTCCTCGATCAGCGCCGGGAGGCCGGCCACGTCGCCGATCGCCCCGGGCACCTGCGCACCGTCGAAATCGGAGCCGAGCCCCACGCCATCTTCGCCAAGGATGCCGATCAGGTGGTCGAGATGGCGCAGCATGGTTTCGAGCGGTGTGTCGGCCCGCATCTGCCCATCCTCGCGCAGGAAGGCGGTGGCGAAATTGAGCCCCACCAAGCCGCCGCTCTCGGCGATGGCCGCAAGCTGCTTGTCGGTAAGGTTGCGCGCGCTGGCGCAGAGCGCGTGGACGTTGGAATGGGTGGCCACCAGCGGCGCGTCGGTGATCGCGGCCACGTCCCAGAAGCCGGCCTCGGTAATGTGAGACAAATCCACCATGATTCGCCTTGCATTGCAGGCGCGGATCAGTTCCTTGCCGGCCTCGGTCAGGCCGCCGCCGGTATTTCCGTCTGACGGGAAGCGAAAGGGCACCCCCTCGCCCCAGACATTCGGGCGCGACCAGACCGGACCGAGCGAGCGCAGCCCGGCGGCGTGGAGCACGTCGAGCGCGTGAAAATCGCGGTCGATCGCCTCGGCTCCCTCCATATGCATGATCGCGGCCATGGTTCCGCTGGCAAGGCAGGTGCGGATATCGGCGGTGCCGCGGCAGATCCTGAGCATCCCCCGGCGCTCCATCTCGATCAGGATCGCCGCTTGGCCCAGCGCCACGGGCAGGGCCTCGGTGGCCCCGATCGGCTCGGGCAGCGGCAGGTCGTAGCTTGCCCCGGCCATGGCGCCCAGCGTATCGCCGCCCTCCTCCGGCGAAGGCACGAAAATGGCGAAGAAACCGCCGCCAAAGCCCCCCTCGCGGGCGCGCGGCAGGTCGATATGCCCCTTGTCGCCTTTGGCAAAGGCCGCCACCGCTCCGCGCCCCCCGGCCTGCCACAGGCGCAGCAGCACGTCGTTGTGACCGTCGAAGACAAGCATGTTCTTTTCCTTTAACGCCCTGTTAACCAGAATGGCCCATGCTGGGGGCATGAGCAATGGCTTGGGATTCTGCGAGCAGCCGCAGCTGCGATTCGATACCGACGAGGCAGTGCCCGCGCTCGTCACCGGGCGCCTGCCCTCCTATATCCGCGATCACCGCAAGCGCCTGCGGGCGCGGTTTCTGGAGGGGGGCGCCGATGCGATGCCGGATTACGAGATGCTGGAGCTGGTGCTGTTTCGCGCCATACCGCGCCGGGATGTGAAGCCGCTTGCCCATGCGCTGCTGGAGACCTTCGGCAGCTTCAACGCGGTGCTGTCCGCCCCGCGCGAGCGGCTGATGCGCGTCAGGGGCGTGGGCGAAGCGGTGGCGCTGGAGCTGAAGATCGTCGAGGCCGCCGCGCACCGGCTGGCGCGCTCGCGGGTGATCGGGCGGCCGGTGGTTTCCTCGTGGGATGCATTGCTGAAATACTGCCATGCCACCATGGCCCATCGCGAGACCGAGCAGTTTCGCGTGCTCTATCTGGACCGCAAGAATATCGTCATCGCCGACGAAGAGCAGGCGCGCGGCACGGTGGATCATGTGCCGGTCTATCCGCGCGAGGTGATGAAGCGGGCGCTGGAGCTGAACGCTTCGGCGCTGATCCTCGTGCATAATCACCCCTCCGGCGACCCGACCCCCTCGGAGGCTGATATCGCCATGACCCGCCAGATCGAGGCGGCGGCGCAGGCGCTGGGGCTGACGCTGCATGACCACCTGATCATCGGCAAGGCCTGCGAGCTGAGCTTTCGCGCCGAGGGGTATCTGTAGGGCGTAGCCCCCTACCGCAGCCAGACCTCGACCCGCCGGTTTGCCTGCCGCCCCCAGGGGGTGTCGTCGCAGGCGATGGGCAGCGCTTCGCCAAAGGCAATGGCGCGCATTTCGGCCCGGCTGCGCTCGAGCGTCTCGGCCGCGTCGCGCACGGCTGCGAGCACCGCCCGTGCCCGCTTCAGCGCCAGCCGCCTGTTGGCCCCGGCCTCGCCCTGCCCGTCGCTGAAGCCGACGAACAGCAAAGCGCGCCCGTCATACTCCCCGGCCTCCAGCGCATGGGCCAGCAGGGCCACGTTTGACAGCGAAGGCGCATCCAGCGCGCTCGAGCCGTCGCGGAAGCGGAAGGTGACCGACAGCCGGCGGTAATCGGCCATCAGGCGCGCCATTTCCTGTAGCTCCTCCAGCCCGATCTCCTCGCCCGCGGCCAGAATGGCATTGGCCAGGCGCCGCCCCTGCGCCTCGACCGGCATTTCGCCGGGCATCTGGTCCACCAGGCCGGCGCGCCGGATCACCATCTGTGCCATGTCGCTGCGCAGGTAGGAGAGGAATTCGCGGCCGATCCGGGGCAGCCGCCGCCCCGGCAGGTAGAGATAGAGCGGCGCGGTCAGGGGATAATCCTCGGCCTTGATCGTCTGCGCATCCGGCGCCACTTCGAAGCCGCAGGAGCCGGTGAGGGTGAGGACGGCCGCCGCGCCGTGCCGGGCAAGGCTGGCAATGCCGATGCCAAACGGGTCCTGGGCCACCTTTCGGGCCAGCGCGTCATTGTCGGGCAGGCGGGTCACGCCCTCGGCCAGCGCGGCGCCGCGCAGCATGGTCGTGCGAAAGAGCGCGGCATAGCCGGCATCGTCCTCGGGCAGATAGGCGGCGATGGGGGCGTCTTCGCCGCCGAGTTCGCGCCAGTTGGTGATCTCTCCGGTATAGATTGCCCGCAGATCCGCCAGCGATATCCTGCGCACCGGGTTCGAGGGCGCGACGATCGCGGCCATGGCATCGAGCGCGATCACCCGGGCCTGCCGCGCGCTGGCGAGGCTGCCGAGGCCAGCCTCGCGGGCCCGGGCCACCTCTTCGGCGCTCGCCTCGCGCAGGCTGAGCGCGAAATCGGCCTGCTCGCTCAGCAGATCGGCGATGCCTTCGCCGGAGGAACTGCGCAGGATGGTGAATTCGGCGGCCTTTCTGCCCGCGCCGCCCCCTTCGCGCCCCGTATCCGCCTCATACAGCGCGTAACGCAGCCCCCGTTCGAGCGTGCTGCGCTCGAGGCGATAGCCGCGGCGGCGGGCAAAGCCCTCGACCAGGGCCGGCAGCAGCACATCGGCCATTTCCGGCGCGCCGGAAAAGGTCAGCCGGGCCACCCAGCTGCCAAGCTCCGGGCAGCCCGGCCCCTCGCAGCTGACCCCGGACCCGTCCACGGTCAGCACCCCGTATTCGGTGGCGATGCGGTAATATTCGCCGTCATAGCTCAGCAGGTCGCCGCTCAGCCGGATCGAGCCATCGCGCGCGGTCAGGGTGGCGTCTTCGGCCAGTGCTGCCGGGCATGCAAGGGGTGGCAATAGCAGAAAGAGAGCGGCGCGAAACGCCGCTCGCAGGAGAGTCATCTGTCGCGCCCCGCAAACAGCCTCAATTGGCCGCGATTGTCACGGGTAGTGGCGGGTTTTGCAATACCAGATATTGGCCCACGGCATCGCAGCCGGGCACATCCATGAACAGCGGCAAGGCTTCGCCGGGCAGATCCGGCCCGGTAGCGAGGAAGCGCGCGGTGATCTCGGTGCCGCAGGTGGACTCCAGCACTTCGGCCTCGATATTGACCTCTGGGGCGGGGCTGCCGGCGGCGAGCCGGACGGGCCAGGAATAGACCAGCGTGCGATAGGCGCCGGGCTCGCTGCTGCCAAGCGCGCTCAGGAATCCGCCCTCTCCGGCAAGCGCGCGCCGGGCGTCGTAGGGCTGCGCGGCGCTGACCATGCCGGGCGTGCCATATTCGGCGCCGTTTTCCAGCGCGTAGAGGTCGAAGCCGGTCTCGCCCTTCCAGGACAGGGCATAGCGCCGGTAATCCTCGGCGGTGAGCATGAGAATGTCGGTGGCTGCGGTCTGCCCGTCGGCAAACAGCGCATTGAAGAAGGCATCCTCCTCCAGCGCGGGGACCATGACCTGGGCCAGCCCGCGCGCGTCGAGGCGGACGGTGAAGCGGGTGCCGGCGTGAAAGATGTCGGCCTTCTGGTTCGCCCGGCAGGGCGCTTCCAGGGTGAGCTCGACCATCGCCCCGGGCGCGGCATTGGCGGTGAAGCCCACTTCGCATTGTGCCGTGGCCGGTGCGCTATCGGGCACCAGGTCGGGGGCGGGCTCGGTCAGGGGCGGCTCGGCCGAGACCGGGGTGAGT
>JALWTH010000320.1 GCA_027082975.1 Paracoccaceae bacterium
CGCGCCGGAGCCCGGCGAGCAGCAGCGCGCCCTCGCCGGTGGCGACCAGCAGCTTGTCGGCGCGGATGTCGAGCACCGTGCCCGGCGCGGCTTCCTCTGCGGTTTCGACCTCGGCGGCGGTGACGAAAAAGACCTCGCCCGCGACCTCGAACTTCGCCAGGGTCAGCGGGTTCCAGTAAGTGCCGTGATCGAGCGCGCGCACCAGGCGGGCGAGCTCCTCGGCGGGGCGGGCGAAGTCGAGCCGGCCGAAGGCTTCGGGCCGCTTGTCGCGGGCGAAATAGCTGCGCCCGGCGAGGTTCTGCACCACGCGCGGCATTTCCCCGGCCTCGGCCCCGTCCAGCACCCGCGCAAAGGCGTCGAGCCCGGCGGCGTAGCATTTGGCGTTGAGCGTCAGCGCGGTCTCGTCCGGGGCGATGTCGAACACCTCTTGGGCGACGATATCGCCCTCGTCCGCCCCTGCCGTCATCATGTGCCAGGTGATGCCGAAGCGCGTCTCGCCCGCGATCAGCGCCCAGACCGGGGCGTTGAGCCCGGCATAGGCGGGCAGCGGGCCGTCGTGAAAATTGACAGCGCCTCTGGCGGCGAGCGCCAGCACCTCCTCGCCCAGCATGTCGAGATTGGCGATCGAGAACAGCCAGTCGAAGGAGACACCCCGGAGCCGCTCTGCGAGCCCGGCGCCGGGGGCGGTCACCCCGATGCCCCGCCCGCGGGCCCATTCGGCGATCTCGCCGTTGCGGGTGACGATTCGCGCCACCTCGCCGCCGCGCGCCAGCAGCGCCTCGGCGCATTGCACGAGCAGGCTTTCATTGCCGATCAATACGCTTGAAAATCCAGACATCGTTACCCTCCGGTCTGTTCTCCCGGCCGGGTCGCGGCCCTGCCGGGGCGGGCGCTCCGGGGTGCCGGCTCGGCCGCGGAGCGCGGGGTTACGCGCGTTTTGAGATAATGTAGCAGCAGATTGCGCAGAAAATGTGGCGGCTCCACCGGCGCTTTGCGCTGGATCGCCCGGCGCAGGCGCCAGAGCAGCCCGCCAGCGAGATGGGCCATCGTGGCGGCGAGCGCGTAGGGCGCGCCGTGGTTCTTGGTGAAGTAGTAAAGGCGCGAATCATACCAGTAATCGGGCACGCGCTCCCAGCGCTTCATGCCGGTGGAGACCCCGCCGATATGGGCGACCTCGCTCTGGCGCACATAGAGCACCCGGTAGCCGGCACGCTGCGCGCGCAGGCACAGGTCGGTCTCCTCGAAATAGAGAAAGAAGCGCTCGTCGAACAGGCCGATCTCGTCGAGCACCTCGCGGCGCATCAGCATCGAGGCGCCGGCGAGCCAGTCCACCGGCTCGGTGGTCTCGGGCAGGGGGCGGGGCACCGCGTATCTGCCGAGCCAGCGGCTGACGATGCCGAGGCGCACGGCGCCTTCGAACTCGCTGGCGATCGAGGGGAAGCGAAAGGCGGTGATATGCGCCTCCCCCGAAGGCCCGTGGATATAGGAGCCGGCAAAGGCGGCGCCGGGATCGGCCTCGAGCGCGGCGATCAGGCGGTGGATGGCGTCTGGCGCCGGGAAGGCATCGCTGTTCAGGATATAGACGTAATCGGGGCGGGCGCCGTCGCGCATCCCTGCGCGGATGGCGAAATTGTTGCCCGCGCCGAAGCCGCCGTTATGGCCCGTTTGCAGGACCCGGACCCGCGCGCCCCAGCCGTTTTCCTCTACCGCGCGGGAGAGCTTTTCGAACGAGCCGTCGCGCGAATCGTTGTCCACGATGGCGATCTCGCCGGCGATCCCCTCCATCGCCCCGAGCGCGGCTTTGGTGGCCTCGAGGGTCATTTCGGGGGTGCGGTAATTGAGTACCACGGTGAGCAGGCGCGGGTGGGTCATTCGGCGGCCTCCGCTGCCGGGTCGGGATCGGCTTTGCGCGGCGGCATGGCGGCGGAACCGTCGCGCGGGTCGTCACTCCGGTCGTCACTCCGGGCGGCCCCGGCGGCCCCGGCAGCCCCGCCGGCCTCTGCGGCCTCGATCTCGCGGCGCATATGCGCGGCCAGCACCCGCACGTTGGGCTCCAGCACCATGCTGTCATGGTCGCCGGGCACTTCCTGCACCCTGAGCCCCGCAGCCCATTGGCCCCAGTCGTTATCCTCGAACAGATAGGCGCGCTCGCTGTTGACCCAGCGCCCCTGCGAGACCTTCCACTTGCCCACCAGCGGCGGGCGGAACAGCACCAGGTTGCCCGCCCAGGGCTGCATCCGGTAGCGGGCGATGGCGGTCAGGAAGGCCGCTTCGATGGCGGCATTGTGGAATTGCGGGCTGTCGGAGGCGGCGGGGGGCTCTGCCCTGCGGCGGCGGCGGGCAAGCTCCCATTTCGCCCGCCGCACCGCCCATTTGCCGATATATCCCGGCCCGTGGCGGGAGAGCTCCTGCAGCTGGATCAGGGCGCGGTCCCTGCGGCTGAGCGGGCGGCGCTGAGGGAGCGGCGTGTCGAGCAGGACGACAAGGGCGACCTCCTCGCCCATCGCCACGAGCTGCTGGGCGATCTCGTAGGCGGTGATGCCGCCGCCGGAAAAGCCGCCCAGCAGGTAGGGGCCGTGGGGCTGGATCTGGCGGATCTCGGCGATCATCGAGCGGGCCGCTTCGGGGATCGAATCGTGCGGTTCGTCCTCGCCCAGAAGCCCCTTGGCCTGCAGCCCGTAGAAGGGGCGGTCGTGGCCGAGCAGGTGGGCGAGGTGGCGCAGGTTGAGCACATTGCCGAACATGCCGGCGACGAGGAAGAAGGGCGTGGCCTCGCCGCCCTCGCCCTCGTGCATGGGCACGAGATGGGTGAAGCGGCGGCGCGGGGCGCGGGGCGCTTCGGCGGCGCTGTCGCCGGGCTTGTGCCCCTCGCCCGCCCCGGCCCCCACGCCTTCGGCGGCGAGCAGGGCGGCAAGGGCGCGGATGCTCGGGGCTTCGAACAGGGTCGAGATCGGCAGGTCCACGCCCCAGGTCTTGCGGATGCGGGCAAACAGCCGCACGGCGATCAGCGAGTGCCCGCCGAGGTCGAAGAAGGAATCCTCCGCCCCGATCCGGCCGACGCCGAGCAGGTCCTGCCAGAAGCCCGCGAGGGTCTCTTCCAGCGCGCCTTCGGGGGCGATGTATTCCTGTTCGAGCCGGGGCCGCTCGAAGGTCTGGCCGCCGGTCTCGCCGTGGGCGGCTTCGGCCTCGGCCTCGGCCTGTTCGATCAGCGCAGGGAGCGGCATGGAAGAGACCAGCAGGCGCGCCCGCCCCGCGGCCAGCGCGGCGAGGAAGGC
>JALWTH010000321.1 GCA_027082975.1 Paracoccaceae bacterium
GCCCGCCCCCGCGCAACCAGCCTGCGCAGGAACCGCGCCGGGTGGGTGCTGCCCGCCTCCAGCCAGTCCGCAATCCCGCCCCTACCCAGAAATGCTTCGGGCGCGCATCCAAGCACATGCTGGCGCAGATATTCGGCCAGCGCGGCGGCGGCATCCTCGCCCCGGCGTGCGGTCTCGACCAGGGCCATGATCGCGCCGGTCGGCAGCGGCGCCGCATCCTCGAGGCGCCAGCCCAGGGCGATGCGCAACAGGTGTTCGCGCGCGCTTTCGGCGGCCACCAGGCGCATCTGCCCGACGGCGACCTCGCCGAAAAGCGCCAGCGATGCCGCCGCCCGGTGCGCCTCGCCGCACAGCGCGAACAGGCGCGCCAGCAGCTGCGGCACCTCCCGGGCTTCGCGCCCGACCATCAGCCGCGCCAGATCGGTGCGCCGCCGCGAAGCGATGCGCGCCCGCCCGGGGCGCAGTTCGATGACCAGGCGCCCCTGTTCGCTCATGCCGCGCCCTCCGCGCCGCCCCGCAGGAAAGCGCGGCGCGAAACGGCCCGCGCCCGCGCCTTGCCGGCGCCCGCTTCTTCGGCGGGCCTGCGAATCTCGGCCAGGGCCGCCCCCGCCGCATCCAGCGCCGCCTGCTGGTCGGCGAACTCGAAGACCGGCGAAAACAGCGAGCACATCAGCAGCGGGCCAAGCTCTTCGTCGCGCGTCACGATGAATTCGACCCGCCCGGCGGGCAGCGCGCGCGTGATCTTTTCTCCGCTCGCCCGCTCGCCCGCCTCGCCGGGGAGGATCACCAGATTGAGGAACCACGGCGTGAGCAGGATGCCGAGCCGGTCCGCCCCGAAAGGCTCGAATCCCAGCGCCGCCACCTCCAGCGCCCTGTTCATCACCGGCAGGCCCGCCATGCGGCTCAGCGCAATCTCGTCGAAGCGGCGCTCGAGGCGGGCGCGGATATGGGCGGACTCGTCGCTCATTTCACCACCATGAAATCCTCGCGCCGGCCGTCGCATTGCGGGCAGGACCAGTGTTCGGGCAATCGGGAAAACGGCGTGCCCGGCGGAATCTGCCAGTAATCGTCGCCCCGCGCGGGGTCGTATTGCCACCAGCAGATCTTGCATTCGAGCACATCGTCGTCCCGCAGCTTCGCCGCATCGCCGCCGAAGGAGCCGTTGAAGTCACTCATCGTAGAGCCTCATCACCTCGGCCAGCCGCCCGGCGCTGTCGGCGATGTCCTCGGGCGCGGCGAGGATCACTTCGGGCACCGTCACGATCTCGATCGAATTGAGGATCAGCGCGTCCTGGGAATTGTAGTAGCGCACCCACCAGACATTGCGGGTGCGGCTCGAGGCGACGCGGCAATTGCCATAGCCGCGCGACAGCACGATTGTATCGCCCTCGCCCAGCTTTGCCGTGAGGTAGACGAGATCGGCCTCGGTATGAGGTAACAGCGACAGGTTGATCGAATGCGCCGCCACGCCGGGCCCGGCAAGGGGCGCCTTTTCGGCGATTTCGGTCAGCAGCGCGGGCGCGTTGAAGACACCTTCGGGCAGCGGCTCGTCGATCTCCCCGGGCCTGTCGGCGGCGCCCTCGAAGACCCGCCGGGCGAGCGCCCCGGGCCAGGGGCCGATCTCCACGCTGTCGCGCTGAAGCCCGCCGGCGGCGTCGAAATGCAGCACCCGCCACAGCCCGGCAAAGACCGATTCCTGCACCTGAATGCGCGGCCCCGAGACCATCGACACCTCGCCTTCGCCGAGGATCTGGTTGACCAGCCCCAGATCGGCGGGGGCGAGGTCCGACAGGTCGATCTCGCGCGCCGGATCGCCTGGCCGCCACTCGGCCAGGGCGCGCCGGATCGCGCGCAGGCGCGCCTTGCCGGCCTCCATGCCGGCAGTATCCTCGGGCTCCGGCGCGACCGGGGCCTGGAAGGTGAACATCTCGCGCGGCATTTGCATGGGCGCGAGCGTCACGTCGTCGGGCTCGGGCTGCGAGCCGGGGCCGAGGCCGAGACCGGGGGGGAGCTGAAAATCGCTGCTCATGCGGCTTTCTCCTCAAGTCGCAGCCGGCGCCGCGGGCGCGCAGCCGTCGGGGAATTCGTAAGGCGGCGGCTCGTGCGGCGCGCGCGCCAGGATGGCGTCGATCTCGGCGATGTAATCGGCCCAGTCGAGCACCTTCTGGATCCGCCCCAGATAGCCCCCGTCGCGCAGAAAGATCAGCACCGGAAAGCGGTTGAAGCGAAAGCGGGTCTGCACCGCGCGTTCGCTCTCCCGCTCCAGCACCGCGCCGGTCAGCCGGCCGCCCGCGGCCTTCAGGATCTCGGGCAGGATCACGGCGAGGTCGTTCACCTCCACATGGCGCTGCCAGTCGCCACCCACCATCAACACCATGTCGCCGGCCTCGCGGGCGAAGGCGTCCAGCGTTTCGGCGCTCAGCACCGGCAGGCGCTCGCGCTCGATGATCTGCTGCATCAGGGGCGAAAACATCAGCCTCCCTCCCTCCGGTCGCGTTCCTCGGCGGCGGCGATGATGTCGGCGAACATCGCCTCGATATTGCCGCCGCCGCCGGCCATGACGTCGTCAAGCGCGGTGAGCGCATTGCCGATGCGCGCCGCATCCTCGGGCGAAATCACCTCGCGCGCGGCGTCGATGAACACCAGCAGCCAGGCTCCCGGCGGCTGCTCGCCCACCAGCATCGTGTCGATGCGCCGGCGCGCCCCGCCATGGGCGCAGATAGCAAAGCCGGGGCCGCTCTCGATCACCTGCATGGGGATGCCAAGGCACATCAGCCGGCCCTCCCATGGGGGCGGGCCAGGAGCGCCTCGAGCTCGGCCTCGGGGTCCTCGGGGGGCGCAAAGCCGCCACCTGCCAGCACCCGCATGTCGCCCCCGCGAAAGGCCGCCTGCTCGGAGGGGCGTTCGCCCTCGTAGCGCGCGGCGGTCATGATCGGGCAGGCGATGGTGCTTTCGGGCGGCAGCGGCCGGGGGCGCCTGCGCGCGCGGATCCCGAGGCGGGCAAGCTCGGCCAGCGCCATGTCGATCGCCGGGCCGATCTGCGCGCGCACGCTGTCGCGCAGGCCGCCGCCGTAATCGTCGAGCTCCTCGGGCTGCACCCCGATCAGCAGCAGGCGCGCCGGCGCGTCGCCCATCATCTCGGCCATGGCCAGCACTTCCTGAAAGCCGGTCTGGTGCAGGCTGATCTTCTTCACGCCAAGAAATTGCGGCACCTCGCCATCCTCGACCCGCTTGAGCGTGCCCGGCGCCAGGCCGTAATCCACCGCGTCGAACACGATCAGCACGTCCGCCTCGCGCACATGCTGCACCAGGTAGATGCCCTGGGTGCCGCCATCCATCAGGGTCACGTTTTCGGGGGTCTCCCAGCGCCGGTGCATTTCCTCCACCGCGCGCACGCCAAAGCCCTCGTCCGCCCACAAGAGATTGCCGATGCCGAGGATCAGCACGTTTTGCGTTGCGGTCATGTCCCCTCCCTGTGCCCCCGCGCCATCCGCTTGCGGCCGCTCCCCGACCGGAGAATCAGCGCGCCCGGATGGTTGCTTGTCATTATGGCAGAGAATCCGGCTGAAACCTTCCCGGTCGTGGAAATAAATTTCCGTTTGATTTCAGGTGGAAAGATTCATGGGATCGGAAAATCCGGCATATCTCTTTCCGGTAACCGGAAAGAAACTTTCCGCATGTTCCCCCGCGCCGGAAACCGCCCGGGCCGAAGCGAAACAGGCGCCACGCGATGCGCGGCGCCCGTTTGCAGTTGTCGGTGCGCGCTGTTGGTGCGCTCAGTCGCGATCCACCGGGCGGTCGTCCTTGAACAGGCGCCAGCCGGAAATCATCGACGAAATGATCGACTGGCGCGACATGATGTCCTCGCGCACCGCCACATAGACGTGGACGATGACGAAGCAGACGATCACCCACATGCCCAGATGGTGCCAGGTGTGCACGTCCTGACTCTGGCCGAAAAGCGGGATGACCCAGCTCGAAAACCACTCGTATTGCCAGCTGCCCATGCCTGCGCCCTCGCCGTAAAGCGCAAGCCCGGTGACGATCATGAAGACGATCCCCCACACATACATCACATGCATGGTGATCACCGCCAGCGGATTGTGGCCGGTATATTTGCGCGGCTCTTTCGCCACCATCGCATACCACAGAATCTCGTGCCAGACGCCGCCCCAGAAGCGCGCGCGCCAGACCGGCGGGATGAAGATCTCGCGCGCATGTTCATTGCCGACGATCACCCAGTAGAGGCGAAAGACGAAGCCCACGATCACGATCCAGGCGGAAACGAAATGGATATAGCGGATCCAGCCGAACAGGAACCAGTCCGAGGCCTCGCCCCCCAGCGATGGCGGCGGCGAGCCGATCAGGTAGCCGGTGACGGCCAGCCCGAGGATGGCGAATACCTGCACCCAGTGCCAGATGCGCACCGGCGCCTGATAGACATAGACCGCCTCTTCCTTGTGTGCCCTGATTTCGGTCATGGCGCCCTCCTCAGCGGACCTTTACATTGGCAAGCTCTTCGCCGTCTTCGCTCATCACATGGGTCGAGCAGGCAAGGCAGGGGTCGAAGCTGTGCAGGGTGCGCAGGATCTCGACCGGCTCTTCGGCGACCTCGACCTTGGTGTTCATCAGCGAAGCCTCGAAGGCGCCGATATTGCCCTCGTTGTCGCGCGGGCTGCCGTTCCAGGTGGTGGGGACGACGCATTGATAATTGTCGATCTTGGTGTCCTTGATGCGCACCCAGTGGCCCAGCGCGCCGCGCGGCGCCTCGGTGAAGCCCACGCCCTTGACCTCGGCGGGCCAGCTGGAGGGGTCGAACTTCGCGGTATTGGCGGTGGCGCTGTCGCCGGCCTTGATATTGGCGATCAGCTTGTCGAGGAAATAGAGCTGCTTCTGCGCCGCCCATTGCGCCTCGAGCGCGCGCGCCGCGGTGCGCCCAAGCGTCGAGAACAGCGCCGAGACCGGCACGTCCAGCGCGCGCAGAACGCCGTTGATCTGCTCGGTGATCTCCTCGTGGCCGCGCGCATAGCCGACGATGTAGCGCGCCAGCGGCCCCACCTCCATCGCATGCCCACGCCAGCGCGGGGCCTTGATCCAGGAATATTTCGCCGCCTCGTCGATCTGCTCGATATTGGTCTTTGTACCCCTGGCATTGGGGCCGAGCTGGTAGTTCGGCTCGGTCACCCCGTCCCAGGGGTGCAGGCCCCTGGCTTCGTCGGGATATTTGTACCACGAATGAGGCACGAATTCCTGGATCTGCTCGGGGTCGCGCACATCCACGTCATGGACCTCCTGCAGATTGCCGTCGATGATCGCGCCATGGGGCATCATCAGGTTGGCGGGGCTGTAGTCGTTGGCCCGGTCGGGGATGTCGCCATAGGCGAGCACGTTTTTCCCCGAAAGCCCGCCGCCATAGAGCCAGCCCTTGTAGAACTGCCCGACGGCGAGGATGTCGGGGATGTAGACATTGTTCACGAAGTCGATCGTGCGCTGGGTGACCGAGCGCACATAGTTCAGCCGCTCCATGTTGATCGGCGCGCCGGCGGCCTGGGCGCCGTCCATGTTGATCGCGCAGGGCACGCCGCCCACCAGCCAGTTCGGGTGCGTGTCCTTGCCGCCGAAGATGGTGCGCACGGTCATGATTTCCTTCTGGAAATCGAGCGCCTCGAGGTAATGGGTCACCGCCATCAGGTCGGCTTCGGGCGGCAGCAGGTAGGCCGGGTTGGTCCAGTAGCCGTTCTTGAACGGGCCGAGCTGGCCGCTTTCGACAAACTTGCGGATGCGCGTCTGCACGTCGCGGAAATAGCCGGGCGAAGAGTTCGGATGGTGCGGGCTCGTGCTCTGCTGAAGCTCGCTGGTGGCCTTGGGATCGGCCTTGAGCGCGTTGACCGGATTCACCCAATCAAGCGCGTGCAAGTGGTAGAAATGCACCAGGTGGTCATGCACCTGCAGGCTGAGCTGCATGATGTTGCGGATCGAGTTGGCGTTTTCGGGGATGTCGATCCCGAGCGCGTCCTCGACCGCGCGCACGCTGGTCAGCGCGTGGGTGCCGGTGCAGACCCCGCAGATGCGCTGCACGAAGGCCCAGGCGTCGCGCGGGTCGCGCCCCTTGAGGATCACCTCGAGGCCGCGCCACATGGTGCCGGTGCTGACCGCGTTGCGGATCACGTTGTTTTCGTCAAGGTTGACCTCGCATCGCATGTGGCCCTCGATCCGGGTCACCGGATCCACCACCACGCGGCGGCCGCTGTCGTCGAGGGTGAAGCCGTTGGGTGTGGTAACGGTAGCCATTATGCGTCATCTCCCTTGCTCGCGATGCGCTTCACAACCGAAACGCCCGCGTGAATTGCCGCCGCCCCGGCGACGATGCCGGCGGCGGTCTTGCCGATCCGGTCGGCATTGGCGTCGATCCCGAAGCCGTGCACGTTGGTCAGGCGGTTGTAGAAGCCGCCCTTGTCCCAGAACCCGTCCTCGGAACAGCCGATGCAGGGGTGGCCGGCCTGGATCGGGAAGGAGAGCCCGCCATTCCAGCGGATCGTCGAGCAGGCATTGTAGGTGGTCGGCCCCTTGCAGCCCATCTTGTAGAGGCAGTAGCCCTTGCGCGCGCCCTCGTCGTCGAACTTCTCGACGAACTGGCCGGCGTCGAAATGACCGCGCCGGTAGCACTTGTCGTGGATGCGCTGGGAGTAGAACATCTTGGGCCGGCCCTGGTTGTCGAGTTCGGGCAGCTTCTCGAAGGTCAGGATATAGGTGATCACCGCCGTCATCACCTCGGAGATCGGCGGACAGCCGGGCACCTTGATGATCGGCTTGTCGGCGATGCCGGGGATCTTGTGGGTGGGCGTGGCGCGGGTCGGGTTCGGGCGCGCCGCCTGCACGCAGCCCCAGGAGGCGCAGGAGCCCCAGGAGACGATCGCCCTGGCGTGCTCGGCGGCCATGCGCAGCTGCTCGACAAAGGGCTTGCCGCCGATGATGCAATACATGCCGTCCTCGTTCAGCGGCGCGTTGCCCTCGACCGCGAGGATGAAATTGCCGTCGTATTTGTCGATCGTTTCCTCGACGATTGCCTCGGCCTGTTGCCCGGCGGCGGCCATGATCGTGTCGTCGTAATCGAGCGAGATCATGGACAGGATCACATCCTTTGCCAGCGGGTGAGCGCTGCGGATGAAGCTCTCGGAGCAGCAGGTGCATTCGAGCCCGTGCAGCCACAGGACCGGGATGCGCGGCCTGGTCTCCATCGCCTCGGCGATTTTCGGCGCATAGACCGGGCTCAGCCCCAGCGCGCCGGCCGCCAGGCTGCAATATTTCAGAAAGCTGCGCCGGGTGATCCCCTGCCTGCGCATGACTTCGTAAAAGGTCTCTATTCTCTGGGCCATCTGGTCTCCCTCACCTGTCATGCCATTTGCGGCACCACCGCCAACACCCTGCCGGACGCGCGGCCTTCAGGGCGATGCTGCACGAGAATCGAGACCGGCCAAAGCAGAACGGACGGGTTTTCGAAAGCACATGAAGCTTATGGTATTTTTGCGTGATTATAATGCCTTACGAGCGCTGCGGGCCTGTTGCGACCAGTATTGCGATGTAACCTCGCATTCCGGTCCCGCAGAATCTGGAAACCGTTGTTACAGTTTCGCAGGCGCCCTGGCCGTGATTTCTCATCACGTTGTTCATTCGCTCCACCTCCGAGAATCTGAAGTTTGCCACAACTGACGCCTGTCAACGAGGACCGGATGAACATGCACGAGAATGCCCGGCTCACGCCGAAAGGCCGAGAGCTCTTGACCCGCCGGCTGGAGCGCGGGGAACGCTCGGGCGATGTGGCCTGCGCCATGTCTGCGGCCGTGCCTGCCGGATGTCAGACGAGCGCAAGGCCGACCTGCCCTGCCGGATACACCTTTGCAATTGGCACCGCCCGCACACCGGGATACAACGAAAACCACCCACCAGCCGCTCAGGGCTGGATCTGAACAACCTCATGAGGCTCCACAGCTAGGAGACCCGCACCCGCACCTCATGGCTGGCACTGTTCCACCGCCAGCAGGCCGGCGGTGATGCCGAACAGGGAGACCGGGTAGCTCAGCCGTGGCGCGCCCGGCACCGGGGTGAAGCTGATCTCGATCCAGGCGCCAGCGCGCAGGCGGGCAAGCTCCGGCGCGGTGATGCGAACCTGGGCGAGGCATTGCGCGGTGTCGCAGCTTTGCCACTCAAGCGGGACCACCGCTTCGCGCTCCGGGTGGCGGTAGAAGGCGGGCGTGGAGAGCGCGGCGCCGACCGGGACCTTGAGCGAAAGCACCGCCCCGCCCCCGCCCTCGCCTCCGGCTGCCGGCAGCAGAAAGATGTCGCCCAGCACCAGCTTGCTGTTTCTCTCCAGCGCCCGATAATGCAGCAGGCAGCGCCCCGCGCCGGCCCGCAGCAGGGTCCAGTCGCCAAAGCGGCGGGATTGGGCGGGGGCCTCGGCGCGCGCCCCGGCCCGGCCCTCCGCGGCAAGGAGCGCAAGGCAAAGCCCCAGCGCGCCCCCCAGCGCCCGCCAGGCGCGCCTCATCTGCCCGCGGAAGCCGCCTGTGCCAGCGCGTCGAGCCCCGCCGTCAGCCCCTCGGCGGAAAAGGCGAAGATCACCGGCTCGCCCTGGATCGAGGGCCTGTAGCCCGCCACCAGCCCGCCGCTCGCCGCTTCGAGGTTTTGGGCAAGCTCGGGGGTGAGTTCCACCAGCGCTTCGCAGAGCCGGGCGCTGCAGGATTGCCAGACGAAGCGGGTTTCGTCCTCGGAATCGGCCGGGCGCAGGGCGAAGCCCGCCGGCAGGTAGACCCCGTTGGGCACCCGCGCGGCGAGGAAGCGCTTGCTGTCATCGGCATTGGCAAAGGCGAGGATCTCGGCGAGGAAGGCATTGTCGGCCCGGCGCACGAGGCGCTGGCTCAGCACGCAGGAAGTGCGGTTCACCCCCAGCGCCTGGCAGGCCACGGTCCAGGCGCCGAAGGTCTGGCCATTGACCACCGTCGCCGCCGGCGCGTCACCGCCCGCTTCCTGCGCAAGGGCGGGCAGGGCCAGCGGGGCCAGCGGGGCAAGCGCCGCGAGCGCCGCCACGGCGAGCCGGCGGAATGTTCTCTTCAGGGTCATCAATTGCTTCCTCTCTTGCTGGTTTCGACTGTCTCAGAATGTCCATGAAATGGCGCCGCGCAGGGTGATCGAGCCGTCGCCCCCCTGCCCCAGCACGCTGGTGAGCGACCGGGCGATCTGGAAATCGAGGCTGGCATTGCCGCCGATCTGCCCGGTGATGCCGCCACCGATGGCGCTGGCCAGCCCCTGCCCGCTCCAGCCGCCGCCGATGCTGCGGTCATAGGCCTGCCCGAAAGCCGCCAGCGCATAGGGGTAGAGATCGACACCGGCGACCGAAAGCGGCCTTGCCGCGGCCAGTTCGGCGCGCAGCCAGTAGCCGCCATCGCCCTGCGACAGGCCCGGATCATAGCCGGGCACGGTATCGGGCGAGGTCACCGAAAAGCCGACCGGCCCCGGCAGGGTGCGGCTCAGCGCATATTGCGCGCCGCCGCTGAGGCTCAGGATCGCCCGCTCCCCGAGCGCCCATTTGCCCTGGCCGGAAGCATTGATCGCCGCATAGGCCGTGCCGGTGGTGCCGGCCACCGCGTCGTCATAACGCCCGCCCAGAAGCCCCAGCGCGCCGCTGAGCTGATACCGCTCGCCGCCAAGCGCGCCCGAAAGCGCAAGGTTCAGCGTCCAGCCCGTCTGGCTGGCGGTGGTCACGCCGGCGGTGGTGGTGCGGGTGTGAAACCTCTCGAAGCTGAGCGAAGGCGTCAGGCTGCGGCCGGTCTCCAGCAGCACCGGCAGGCTGTAGCCGATCTCCGCGCTGTCGGTCCGGCTTGTCACCGCCGGCGGGCCGACGGAATTGCTCGACTGGTGCGAGAGCGAAGCGGTGAAACGGCCGCCCTGCGGCGTCAGCACCCGCGCATAGCTGAGCGTGGCGCTCTGCGCGCCCTGCGAGAGGGTGGCGTCGAGCGAGAGCGGGTCGTTCCAGCCGGTGAGGCTGTTGATCCGGCCCGAGAAGGTGAGCCGCGCAGGCCCGGTAGAGGCGCTGGCGTGATTGTCGAGCCGGAGCGTGGCCTGCACCGGGGGCGGTGCGGCGAAGCGGGCGGTGAGGTCGGTCAGGCCGGGCGCGGCGCCGGGGCTGAAGGCCACCTCGGCGGCCAGCCCGTCGGTCAGCCACAGGCGTTCGACGTGCCGGGCAATGCGCCGTGTATCGGCCAGCGCGCCGGATTTCACCGCAAGGCGCATCAGCAGGTATTCCGAGCGGATCCGCGCGGCACTGGCGCGGATCTCGCCCAGCCGCGCCTCGAACAGGTCGATGGTCACGCTGCCGGCACCGGGGTCCACGCCCACCACCCGGGCCAGCGCCAGCTCGATCCCCGCCTGCTGGTAGAGCGCGTTGATCGCCTCGGCCACGCGCGCGGCCCCTGCCGGTGCCATGCGCGTGCCGATCAGCGGGGCGACGGCGCGTTCGAGCGTCTCGCTGTCGAAATAGCCCGAAGGCGCGCTGAACAGCACCCGGCGCAGCACGAAGCTGCGCGCAACCGGCCCTGCCTGCGGTGGTGGGGGGGGCGGCGCCGAGCTTTCGGCCGCCAGCCTCGCCAGCGCCGCAGCGGCCTGCGAAGGCGGCAAACCCTGCGCCCTGAGCGCACCAGCGCCGGCCAGCGAGAGCGCCACCACGCCCATTACGGCCAGCAATCTGTCCGGTATCATGTGGGGCCGTCTCCTGCATTGCCTGCGCCGTTCCGTGCATCCTGCCACAGCATCGTCGTGCCCGGAACCCCTGACCAGCCATTATCCGGCAGGATGGCAGCCCAGTAGGCCAGCCCCCAGTGCAGAATGCCATCGGGCGCGCGGAACGGTTTCGGCACCCACCGGCCCGAGCGCCAGCGCCGCAGCAGGCGGCGGAGCCATCGGGGCGGACGCACGGTGCCGGAGTCGTCCGTCACCGTCACCACCATCGCCGGCTGCGCCCCGACAACGAGGTCGGGATAGCGCTGCGGCTGGTAGAGCCCGGCGATTGCCGGCAAGGTGGCGATCACATCGCCCTCGGCAAGCTGGGTGGCGCTCACCGTGGCGCCGGTCACCGCGACGCTGCCGCTGCCGCCGATGCCCGCCACCGACACATCGCCACCCGCCACCAGCGCCACCGCCCCGCCGGTGGAGAGCACGAATTCGGCTCTCAGGTTCCCGGCCGAGGCCAGCGCGATCTCGCCCGCCGCGCCCACGCGCAGCTGCACCTCATCGCTGCCGGTATCGGGCAGGCTGAGCGGATCGGCGCCGGAGACGCTGCCGATACTGCCGGCGGCGGCCACCAGCGTCAGATAACCGGCGCCAAGCTCGCCCACCCTGCCGCTGATATCGTCGGCCCCGGCATAGAGCGCGATATGGCCCGGCCCGTAGCCGCCAAGCGACATCAGCCGCGCGCCTTCCAGCACCAGATCGCCCTGGGCGTAGAAGTCGATATCGCTGCCATCGCCGCTTTCAAGGCGCAGAATGGCGGTTTGAGGCAGGCTCGAGAACAGGTGCATGTCGCCGCCCTCGACCAGCGCGTCGAGCCGCGACGCATCGACCCAGAGCACCTGGCCCAGCGCGGTGGCAAGCGAACCCGCGCGCAGCCGCACCGTGGCATCGCCCGCGACGCCGGCGAAGATGTTGGGCCGGGTGGCGGCGGCGAGGCCGAGCGCGCCCGTGGCGCGCAGGTCGATCATCGGCGCGGACGCGTCAAGCCCCACCGTGGAGACGGCCGAGAGCACCATGTCGCCGGCCGAGATCATCCGGATATGGCCGTTGGTGGCATCGACCAGCGTATTGTCCCCCATCACCAGATCGCCGCTGAGGCTGCCGAGGCGGATATCCCCGCCCCCGCTGGCAACGGTGCCGTCAATGCGCAGACTGTCGGCCGCGACCGTGATATCGGTGCCGGCGGTGGCCAGGCTGCCAAGGCGAAGCTCCGACGGGCCGCCGCGCAGCGTCGGCTGGCCGAGCAGGTCGATCCCGAGCCCGCCCGCGCCGGTGCTGACCTGCGCCAGGTCGTAAGAGCCGCCGGCAAAACCCACGAACATCCCGAGCGGCGCATCCAGCCGGACCTGCGGCGCGCTGGCCCCGGCAGCGATCAGCAAGAGCCGCGCATCCGGCCCGTCGCCAATGGCAATGGCCTCGATATCGGCGCTCGAGAGCACATCCAGCGTGGCCGCGTGCAGGCTGCCCGCGGCGCGGATGGCGAGCGCGTCGGCGCTGATCGTGCCGGCGCGGATATCGCCCAGCCGGGTGGAAAGGCGCACATCGCGGCCGATGATCCGGTCGGCCTCAAGTACCCCGACCCCGGTCACCGCAAGGCGCAGCGTGCCATCGGCGGCGCTGACTTCGCCAAGCTCGATGCCGGTGCGGGTGACGATGGTCAGGCGGTGGTCGCCGCTGACGCTGAGCGCGCCGGGGGTGCCGGTGGCCGTCTGCGCCTCGAGATGGCGGGCGAGGATCACCAGATCGCTGCCATCGAGCGCCAGCCCGCCCGCGCCCAGCGCCACATTGCCCGCGGCCACGAGGCCGAGGCGGTCGGTCTGGGCGTCAAGCGCGCCGGCCACGCTGAGCCGCGCATCGGCCTCGTGGCCGCGGGCAATGTGGCGC
>JALWTH010000322.1 GCA_027082975.1 Paracoccaceae bacterium
GCGTGATTCGCCGGTACGCAAAAGGCCCCGCCAGCCGGGCGGGGCCCCTGCCGTCTTGTCAGCCGCGCGGGCCTATTCGTCGCCGCTTTTCAGCGCCGCGCCGAGGATGTCGCCGAGGCTGGCGCCGGAATCCGAGGAGCCGTACTGGGCCACGGCCTCTTTCTCCTCGGCGATTTCGCGCGCCTTGATCGACAGGCCCAGGCGGCGGGTCTTGCTGTCGATATTGGTCACGCGGGCATCGACCTTGTCGCCGATCTGGAAGCGCTCAGGGCGCTGCTCGGCGCGGTCGCGCGAGAGGTCGGAGCGGCGGATGAAGGCCTTCATTCCCTCGTATTCCACCTCGATCCCGCCATCCTCGATCGCGGTCACGGTGACGGTCACCACGTCGCCGCGCTTGACGCCGCCCACGGCCTCGGCGAACTTGTCGCCGCCAAGCGCCTTGATCGACAGGCTGATGCGCTCCTTTTCGATATCCACGTCGGAGACCACCGCGCGCACCACGTCGCCCTTGCGGTATTCCTGGATCGCCTCTTCGCCGCGCTGATCCCAGCTGAGATCGGAAAGGTGCACCATGCCGTCGATATCGCCGTCGAGCCCGATGAACAGGCCGAATTCGGTGATGTTCTTGACCTCTCCCTCGACCTCGGTGCCCGGCGGGTATTTCTCGGCAAAGACCTCCCACGGGTTGCGCTGGGTCTGCTTGAGGCCGAGCGAAACGCGCCGCTTGGCGCTGTCGATCTCCAGCACCATGACCTCGACTTCCTGGCTGGTGGAGACGATCTTGCCCGGATGCACGTTCTTCTTGGTCCAGGACATCTCGCTGACATGGACCAGCCCCTCGACGCCCGGCTCAAGCTCCACGAAGGCGCCGTAATCGGTGATGTTGGTGACCCGGCCCTTGTGCACGCTGCCCAGCGGATACTTGGCGCCGACCAGATCCCAGGGATCTTCCTGCAGCTGCTTGAGGCCGAGGCTGATGCGGTGGGTCTCCTTGTTGATCTTGATCACCTGCACGTTGATGGTCTCGCCGATCGACAGGATCTCGGAGGGGTGGTTGACGCGCCGCCAGGCCATGTCGGTGACGTGCAGCAGGCCGTCCACGCCGCCCAGGTCCACGAAGGCGCCGTATTCGGTGATGTTCTTGACCACGCCTTCGACCACGTCGCCCTCCTTGAGGCGGGCGATCACCTCGGCGCGCTGCTCGGCGCGGCTCTCTTCGAGAATGGCGCGGCGCGAGACCACGATATTGCCGCGGCGCCGGTCCATCTTGAGGATCTGGAAGGGCTGCTTGAGGCCCATCAGGGGGCCTGCATCGCGCACCGGGCGCACATCCACCTGGCTGCCGGGCAGAAACGCCACCGCGCCGCCCAGATCGACGGTGAAGCCGCCCTTGACCCGGCCGAAAATCGCGCCCTCGACGCGCTCGCCCGCGGCATAGGCCTTTTCCAGCCGGTCCCAGGCCTCTTCGCGCCGGGCCATTTCGCGCGAGAGCACGGCCTCGCCCTTGGCATTTTCGACCTGGCGCAGGTAGACTTCCACCTCGTCGCCGACCTCCACCTTGGGGGCTTCGCCGGGCTCGGCAAATTCCTTCAGATCGACACGGCCTTCCATCTTGTAGCCCACGTCGATAATGGCCTGGCCCGCCTCGATGGCGATGACCTTGCCCTTGACGACGGTGCCTTCCTTGGGGGTGTCGATTTCGAAGCTTTCGTTCAGGAGGGCTTCGAATTCCTCCATGGTCGCATTGGCGCTCATGAGCGTTTTCAGTCCTTTTCAAGTTTTCGGGCCGCGTGGTTGGCTCCACGGGTCTTTGAGACGATTGGCCGGGCCGCAAACGAAAGAGGGCCGGGAATTTCCGACCCTGCTCCGGCTCTGACGGCCCTTGACCCGCGCCATATAACGCGCCGGCGCGGCCTGCGCAAGGGGGCGTGCAGGTTTGTTGGGGGCGCTGCCCCCAAACCCCCGGGATATTTCCGGCAAGAGGAAAAGGGCAGCGTGCGCCGGGTTCAGGATTTGGTCAGGTTGGCCGTGTAGGTCTGGTGGCGGTACCAACTGAAGGCAAAGCGGTTCGCGGGCTGGCACCCGCATGAGACGCACCGCCGGCATGGGGGAAACCCCGAAAGTCGAAAGAACCGCCGACCCAACTGGGCGGCGCCGCCATTTTCACTTTTCCGGTTTTCCGGTTATCCACTTTTCCGGTTTTCCGGTTTTCTCCCGATCCCCGACCCCCGCGCGGCCCCGGGCCAGCGCGCTCAGAGCCGTGCCTGCACCAGGCGCGCGGCTTCGGCCACGGCTTCGGGGATGGTCATTTGCGACGTGTCGAGGATATGGGCGTCGGGGGCGGGCCTGAGCGGCGCCTCGGTGCGCTCGCTGTCGCGCCGGTCGCGCTTGATCACCTCCGCCAGCACCGCCTCGTAGTCGCCGCCGAGCTCCTTCCAGCGCCGCTCGGCGCGCACTTCGGGGCTGGCGGTGACGTAGAGCTTCACCTCGGCTTCGGGGCAGATCACCGTGCCGATGTCGCGCCCGTCGAGGATCGCGCCACCCTCGCGCCGGGCGAATGCGCGCTGGAAGTCCAGGAGCGCCGCGCGCACTTCGGGGATCGCCGCGACCTGGCTCGCCGCCTCGGCCACCGCGTTGCTGCGCAGGTTGCCGGTGAGGTCTTCGGGGCTGAGCGCGCGCGCCGCCGCCACCGGGTCTTCGCCCGCCAGCCTGCGCGCGCCGACGGCGCGGTAGAGAAGCCCCGTATCCAGCACCGCAAGCCGGAAACGCTCCGCCAGCGCCCGGGCGATGGTGCCCTTGCCGGCCGCCGCCGGGCCGTCGATCGCAACGGTGAATTGCATGTCTCAGCCCTTTCCTTCTCTGCCTGCGTCAGTGGGAGCCATGGTGGTCAGCGCCGGGTCGGCGCCGGGCGCCCGGGGAGCGCCATCGCATATTTCGTAGTAATCGCCCTTGTCGGCGCAGTATATATGCCCGGCAATCGCAAGCCCGCTCGGCCCGTCCAGGGTGCCGGCAAAGATCGAGAGGTTTTCGCCCGGGCCGTCCCAGAAGAGGTTGCTCCCGCAGGTCGGGCAGAAGCCGCGCCTTGCCGTGGGCGAAGAGCGGTACCAGCGTAGATCGCCCTTGATGTCGATATCTTCCCGCGCCGCCGAAGTAGCGGCGACGTGGTGGCCGGAAGTCTTGCGACACTGGCGGCAATGGCAGGCGATGACCGGCCTGAGCGGGCCGCTCACCCGGTAGCGCACCGCGCCGCACAGGCAGCTTCCGGTGACCGGCGCCGCGCCCATCTCAGCGGTTCGCGCGCACGATCTGCGCCCCCAGCCCGGCCATCAGCGGCTCGAAGACGGGGAAGGACGTGGCCACCGGCGCGCCATCGTCGATGCGCACCGGCGCCTGCGCCGCCATCCCCAGCACCAGAAAGCTCATGGCGATGCGGTGATCCAGCCGCGCCTCGGCCAGCCCGCCGCCGGCGACGCTGCCCGGCCCGGCGCCGGTGACCGCCCACCAGTCCTCGCCCTCCTCGACCTCCACCCCGTTGGCGCGCAGGCCCCTGGCCATGGCGTCGATCCGGTCGCTTTCCTTGACCCTCAGTTCCCCCACTCCGCGCATAACGGTCTCGCCCGTGGCATTGGCGGCGACCACCGACAGGATCGGGTATTCGTCGATCATCGAGGCCGCGCGCTCCGGGGGCACCTCGATCCCCTGCATGTCGGGCGAATAGCGCGCGCGCAGGTCGGCCACCGGCTCGCCGCCCTCCTCGCGCTCGTTTTCATAGGCGAGGTCCGCGCCCATATCGCGCAGGGTGGCAAACAGCCCGGCGCGGGTGGGGTTGAGGCCAATCCCCGGCACCAGCACGTCGGAGCCCGGCACGATCAGCGCCGCACAGACCGGAAAGGCCGCCGAGGAAGGGTCGCGCGGCACCGCGATCCGCTGGGGCTTCAGCTCGGGCTGGCCGGTGAGCGTGATCACCCGGCCCTCCTCGGTCTCCTCCACCCGGATCTCGGCGCCAAAGCCCGCCAGCATCCGCTCGGTATGGTCGCGCGTCGCCACGCGCTCAATCACCACGGTTTCGCCCGGCGCATTGAGCCCGGCGAGCAGCACCGCGCTCTTGACCTGCGCGCTCGCCACCGGCAGGGCGTAGCGCACCGGCACGGGGGCGGAAGCGCCGACGATGGTCATCGGCAGCCGCCCGCCCGCGCGCCCGTAAGCGCGCGCCCCGAACAGCGCCAGCGGCTCGGTCACCCGCGCCATCGGCCGCGAACGCAGGGAGGCATCGCCGGTGAATGTCGCCGTGATCGGGCTGGTCGCCATCGCCCCCATGATCAGCCGCGCCCCGGTGCCGGCATTGCCGCAGTCGATCACGTCTTCGGGCTCCTGAAAGCCGCCCACGCCCACGCCATGGACCCGCCATTCGCCCTCGCCCAGCCGCTCCACCTCGGCGCCAAAGGCACGCATGGCAGCGGCGGTGGCCAGCACGTCCTCGCCCTCCAGAAGCCCGGTGATATGCGTCTCGCCCACACATAACGCCCCAAGGATCAGCGCCCGGTGACTCACCGACTTGTCGCCCGGCACATCGGCCACGCCCCTGAGCGGACCGGCGGGGCGGGAGGTCATCGAGATCGGGGCGGCATGACCGGACATGGGCATCTCCTTCGCTTCTGCCCGCAGCTGATAGCGCAAAGGCCCGGCCCGGTCCATTGCCCTCTTCTTCTGTTCGAAAATATCCCGGGGGAGCGCGAGGGGGCAGCGCCCCCTCGTCAAACCTGCGAGCGCGAGGGGGCAGCGCGCCCTCGCAGGTAGTGCGAGCGCGAGGGGACTGGCCCCGCGCCGAAACGGGGGGTCCGGGGGGCAGCGCCCCCCGGCCGGTCGCCGACGCCAGTCGGCGAAACCACGCCTCAGGAGCCTGGCCGGAAGCGGCTCAGCCCTCCTGCTCGGCGAGGAAATGCTCGGCCTCGAGCGCCGCCATGCAGCCCATCCCGGCCGAAGTCACCGCCTGGCGGAACTTCCAGTCGGTCAGATCACCCGCGGCAAAGACCCCGGGCACCGAAGTCGCGGTGCTGTCGGGCTGGGTCACCACATAGCCGCCCATATGGGTCTCGAGGCTGTCCTTGACCAGCTCGCTCGCCGGCGCATGGCCGATGGCGATGAACACCCCCCTGGCCGGGATCTCGGTGATCTCGCCGGTCTTGACGTTCTTCGCCCGCACGCCGGTCACCCCCATCGGCTCTTCGGTGCCGACGATCTCCTCCACCACATGATCCCAGAGCGGCACGATCTTTTCGTTCTTCATCAGCCGGTTGACGAGGATCTTTTCGGCGCGAAGCTCGTCGCGCCGGTGAATGAGCGTCACCTTCGAGGCGAAATTGGTCAGAAACAGCGCCTCTTCCACCGCCGTGTTGCCGCCCCCCACCACGACGATCTCCTGACCGCGATAGAAGAAGCCGTCGCAGGTGGCGCAGGCGGAGACGCCGAAGCCCTTGAACTTCTCCTCGCTGGGCAGGCCGAGCCACTTGGCGCGCGCGCCGGTGGCGAGGATCACCGCATCCGCCGTATAGGTGGTGCCGCTGTCGCCCTTCGCGGTGAAGGGGCGGCTGGAAATGTCCAGATCGGTGATGATGTCATGGATGATCTCGGTGCCCATGGCGCGGGCATGGGCCTCCATGTTCTGCATGAGCTCCGGCCCCTGGATCTCGGCAAACCCCGGGTAATTCTCCACCTCGGTGGTGGTGGTAAGCTGGCCGCCGGGCTCCATCCCCTGCACGAGGATGGGTTCGAGCATGGCGCGGCTCGCGTAGATGCCCGCGGTGTAGCCGGCCGGGCCGGAGCCGATGATGAGGACCTTGGTGTGACGTGTCTCGGACATGGGATATCCCCCGAATATGTGAACTTGCCCCTGATATAGGCCCGCGCGCGGCGGGCGAAAAGCCCTGCGACAATGCTTCCGCTCACATTGCCGAAAACCGGGGCGGCGGCAGCGGCGGAAAGATTGTTGCCATTTCGCGAAACAATATTGCGCATCCGCGCCGGGCGGCGTAAGTTTCGGGCAATCACCCAGGGGAAGACATGTCAGCCAGCAAACTTGACGAAATCGACCGCGCCATTCTGGCCGAGCTTCAGGCCGACGGGCGCATGACCAATGTCGAACTGGCCCGCCGGGTGGGCATATCCGCGCCCCCGTGCCTGCGCCGGGTGCGCACGCTGGAAGAGGCGGGGCTTATTCGCGGCTATCACGCCGATGTGGATGCCCGCGCGCTGGGATTCGAGGTGCAGGTATTCGCCATGGTCGGGCTGACCAGCCAGGCCGAAGCCGATCTCAGCGCCTTCGAGGCGCGCTGCCGGGCCTGGCCGCTGGTGCGTGAGTGCCACATGCTCAATGGCGAGGTGGATTTCATCCTCAAATGCGTGGCCCCCGACCTTTCCACCTTCCAGACATTCCTGACCGAGGAACTGACCGCCGCCGAAAACGTCGCCTCGGTCAAGACCTCGCTGGTGATCCGCGACGCCAAGGACGAGCCCGGCGTGCCCTTCGACGTGCTGGAGGCGCGGCTGGCGCAGCAGGCCTGAGCGCGGGCACGGCGCGGGCGCGGACGCGGGCGCGGCGGCTCCGATCAGGCGGCGCGCTTCAGGCTCGCGGGCCGGCGCCGGTGCTTGCGCTGCCAGGGCAGGCGCACGTCCTTCTTGCTCTCTTCGATCACCGATCTCATCCAGCGGCTCTTGCGTTTCATCTCATGCCTCGTGATTTGCCTTGCTCGAGGCCAATCTGGCCGGCAATTCGGGCGCCGATCGGGCCGGTTTGGGAAAATTTGCGGAAAAATCGCCGGAGCGGGCCGGGCGATGCGGCCGGCGCGAAAAAGCCTTGAAAATCAGGGCAAACGTGGCCAATCGCGGCGAAATCCCCGGGATTGTTTCCATGAAATCGGGCAAAACCGGGGCGAAAGGCGGCGCGCGCGGGCGCTACAGCCGGATACAGGCGATCAGGCGGCCATAATCCTTTTCGCCCTCATGCACCGTGCGCCGCCAAGAATAGAACCGCGCCGCATCGCCGTAGGTGCAATGCCCGGTCCACTCCGCGCCCCCCAGCCCCAGCGATTCGAGGCGGGCGAGCGAGAAGCCGGGCAGGTCGAAATGCAGCCGGTCGGCCCGACCGGGGGCGAAGAAGCGGCCGCTTTCGGGCGCCAGCGCGCGGAACGCCTCGCGAAATTCGGGGCCGACCTCATAGGCGCTCTGGCTGATGCAGGGGCCAATGACTGCGTGGATATCCGCACGGGCCGCGCCCAGCCCCTCCATGGCGGCCACGGTCGCCTCGAGCACGCCGCCGAGCGCCCCCTTCCAGCCCGCATGGGCCGCGCCGATCACGCCCGCGCGCGGATCGTGAAACAGCACCGGCTGGCAATCGGCCGTGAGCACGCCCAGCGCCAGCCCCGGCGTGGCGGTGACCAGCGCATCGGCCCTGGGGCGTTCGCCGATCGGGGCGGTGAGCGGGCCGGTGGCGTGGAGCACCTCGGCCGAATGCACCTGATGGAGCGTCAGCAGGGCCTCCGGCGCCAGCCCCATCTCGGCCGCCACAAGGGCGCGGTTTTCGGCCACCGCCGCCGGATCGTCCCCGGAGCCGAGACCGCAATTGAGCCCGGCATACAGGCCGGTGGACACGCCCCCCTTGCGGGTGAAAAAGCCGTGTTTGGCTGAGAGGGCGGGGCTGGTGATGATCTCAAGCGGCATCTGTCGTTCCTGCAATCGGGGGAGCGCCGGGCGGGGTCAAGCCCAACACCTTGAAAAGGCTGCCCATTTCCTCCGGGTGGGTGAGCCGGCGATGGGCGGCGACGTGGTTTTCCAGCGCCGCGCCGGTGAGGCGGGCGGCCAGCGCGCGGGCGCGCGCGGTAATGCCGAGGCGCTCGAGAAACGCGCCCTGCGTGGTGCGCGCGGCCTCAAGCCCCTCGGCGGCAGATGCGAGCGCGCCGAAATCCACATGCGCGCTCAGATCCGCCTCGCCGGGGCACGCGAGCGGGTCGACCTTCCGGTGGCCGCGCACCGCCTGCAGGCTGTCGCCCAGGCTGCGCTCGGCGCCGTAGTCGATCACCAGCGCCGCCCCGCCATGGGCGCGGATGCGCGCGGCGATCGGTGCCATCAGCGCCTCAGCGGCACCGCAAAGCTCCACCATGTCGCCTTCCCGCGTATCCTCCAGCCGGTGCGCAAGCGCCGCCACCGGCACCGGCGCGCCGAGCCCGAAGGCAAGCCGCCCCCCCTCGAGCCCCACCAGGCGTTCGCGCCAGCCCGCGCCCGCGCGCAGGAACTGGCGGATCGGCAGCGCGTCGAAGAACTCGTTGGCGACCAGAAACAGCGGCGCTTCGGGCAGCTCGTCGAGCTGGGCGACATGGCGCGGGCCACAGGCGGCGAGCCGCTCGCGCTGGCGCGCTTGCAGGGGGGGCGAGACCTCGACCAGCCAGAGGCGCATGGCGTCGTGAAAGCCCGCCACGCCCCTGGTCGCGCGCAGGATGTCGGCCATCAGCGTACCGTTGCCCGGCCCGGCCTCGGCAAGCGTGAAGGGAGCCGGCGCGCCCTGATCGAGCCAGGCCTGCGCCAGCGCCAGCCCGACCAGCTCGCCGAACATCTGGCTGATCTCCGGCGCGGTGATGAAATCGCCCTCGCCGCCAAGGCCCGGATTGGCCGTGTAATAGCCGTGGCGCGGGTGCAGCAGGCATTCGGCCATGTATTCGTCCAGGCGCATCGGCCCGGCGGCGCGGATGCGCGCGGCGAGGATCTTTTCAAGCGCGCTCACGGCGATGCGCCCATATCAGCACGCCGATGCCGACCACCACCATCGGCAGCGACAGAAGCTGGCCCTGCGTCAGCCCGTAGCCGCCAAGGCGCAGGGTGTGGCCGAGCGGGTTGTCGGGGGTGATGAACTGCGCATCCGCCTGGCGGAAGAACTCGACCGCGAAGCGCGCCAGCCCGTAGCCTGCGAAAAACAGCCCGGTCAGCCCCCCGGGCCGCCTGAGCCAGCCGCGCCGCCATGCCAGCACCATCAGGATCGCGCCCAGAAGCGCGCCTTCGAGCAGGGCTTCGTAGATCTGGCTCGGATGGCGCGCACACAGGCCCGTGACCCCGGGGCAATCCTGCGCCGCCGCGCCCGGAAAGATCACCCCCCAGGGCAGGTCGGTGGGCCGGCCCCAGAGCTCGTTGTTGATGAAATTGGCGATCCGCACGAGGAAGATCGCCGGCGTCGCCCCCATCGCCAGCAGATCGGCGATCGAGGCCGTGGGCAGGCCGTGGCGGCGCGAATAGAACCACACCGCCAGCACGACCCCGAGGAAGCCGCCGTGAAAGGACATGCCGCCGGTCCAGATCTGCGGTATCTGCGCCGGGTGCTGCCAGTAATAGGCCGGCTGGTAGAACAGGATGAAGCCCAGCCGTCCGCCCAGGATCACCCCGAGCACGATCCAGGTCACCAGGTCTTCGAGCTGGCGCGGGCTCATCGGCGCCTCGCCGCCGCGCCACAGGCCGGGCGTGGTGATCGCCCGGCGGATCAGCCACCAGCCGATCAGGATGCCGACGATATAGCCCATCGCATACCAGCGCAGCGCCAGATGCAGGCCAAGGGCGTCGATGGCAAAGATCTCGCGGCCGATATCGGGAAAGGGAATGCCTGTATTCATGCCCCTTTCGACCCCGTGCGCGCGGGGAAGTCAAGCTTGTGCTTTCCGCCCCCGCCCCCCATATATGCGCCGCAGACCAACAGCTTTCGGGAGAATGCCATGCAGCCGCGCAATCGGGTCCTCGACGACATTTCGCAATTGATGACCAATGCCATGGGCGTCGCCCAGGGCGCGCGCGACGAGGCCCAGACGGCGCTGAAAAGCTGGCTCGACCGCTGGCTGGCCGACCGCGACCTGGTGACGCGCGAGGAGTTCGAGGCGGTGCGCCTCATGGCCCAGAAGGCGCGCGAGGAAAACGAAGCCCTGAAGGCGCGAATCGAGGCGCTGGAAAAAGACCGCGGCTGATCCTGCCCCTTCTTCTGTTCGGAAATATCCCGGGGGAGTTTGAGGGGGCAGCGCCCCCTCATCAAGATCATCCTGCGTGGCAGAAGCCACACAGCTGAACCGGACCGCTCACAATGCCGCCTTCAGCGCCTCGGCGAGATCGGTCCTTTCCCAGGAAAAGCCGCCATCCGCCTCCGGCTTGCGGCCAAAGTGACCATAGGCCGAGGTGCGCGCGAAAATCGGGCGGTTCAGCCCCAGATGCTCACGGATGCCGCGCGGGGTCAGGTCCATCACCTCGCCCACGGCCTTCTCGATCGCCGCTTCCTCCACCGCGCCGGTACCATGGGTATCGACGAAGATCGACAGCGGCCTGGCCACCCCGATCGCGTAGCTGAGCTGCAGGGTGCAGCGCCTGGCGAGCCCGGCGGCGACCACGTTCTTGGCCAGGTAGCGCGCCGCATAGGCGGCCGAGCGGTCCACCTTGGTCGGATCCTTGCCCGAGAACGCACCGCCCCCATGCGGCGCGGCGCCGCCATAGGTATCGACGATGATCTTGCGCCCGGTCAGCCCCGCATCGCCGTCCGGCCCGCCGATCACGAACTTGCCGGTCGGGTTCACATGCCATTCGGTGGCCTCGGTGAGCCAGCCCTCGGGCAGGACCTCGCGAATATAGGGCTCCACCACCGCGCGCACATCGGCCGAGCTCATCTGCGGGTCGAGATGCTGGGTCGAAAGCACCAGCGAGGTGATTTCCACCGGCACCGAGCCCTCGTAGCGCACCGAAAGCTGGCTCTTGGCGTCCGGCCCCAGCATCGGCGCCGCGCCGGACTTGCGCGCCTCGGCCAGCCGGCGCAGGATCGCATGGGCATATTGCAGCGGGGCGGGCATGAGGTCGGGGGTCTCGTCGGTGGCATAGCCGAACATGATCCCCTGATCGCCCGCGCCCTCGTCCTTGTCGTCCGAGGCATCCACGCCCTGGGCGATGTCGGGCGACTGCGAATGCAGGTGATTTTCCACCACCATGTTCTGCCAGTGAAATCCGTCCTGCTCATAGCCGATGTCGCGCACGCATTCGCGGGCGATTTCCTCGACCCGGGCGATCACGCTTTCGGGGCCGCGCAGCTCGCCGCCGATCACCACCCGGTTGGTGGTGGCGAAGGTCTCGCAGGCGACACGCGCATGGGGGTCTTCGGCCAGAAAGGCATCCAGCACCGCATCGGAAATGCGGTCGCATACCTTGTCCGGGTGCCCCTCGGAGACCGATTCCGAGGTGAAAACGTGGCTCTTTACTGTCATTGAAGTGCTCCGATAGATATGAATCCGCCCCGTCAGGAAGCCGTTGGGGCGGCAGATATGACTGAGTATCGGCCTGCCGTCAGCCGGTCAATCCCTTAATGCCCTTAATGCGCGGCGCCCTGCGGTCAGGGCCAGAATGATTCCCGACAGCAACAGCGTCAGCAGCCCGTCTCCATGCCTTGCGTAAAAGGTCTCGCCCGCAGCACCGGGCAGGGAGACGTCGAGATAGCCCGCCTCGCCCAGCGGCAGGGAGGCCACGACCCGCCCGCGCGCGTCGATCAGCGCGCTGATCCCGGTATTGGCCGCCCTGAGCAGCGGCAGGCCGAACTCGGCCGCGCGCAGGCGGGCGATGGCGAGGTGCTGCTGCGGGCCCGAAAAGCTGCCGAACCAGGCGTCGTTGGTGATCTGCAATATCCAGTCCGCCCGCCCCCGGCGGCGCAGGTCGCCCGGAAAGATCGCCTCGTAGCAGATCAGCGGCAGGGCCTTGCCGGCGGTGCCGAGATCGAGCAGATCGCCCCCCGCCCCGGCGCTGTAGCCCGCCCCGTAACGGGCGGCGAAACCGCGGATGCCGAAGCGGTAGAGCAGATCGCCCAGCGGGGTATATTCGCCGAAGGGCACCAGGTGGGCCTTGTCATAGATCGCGCTGACGCTGCCGTCGCGCCCGATCGCCACCATCGAATTGTAATAGCGCGGACCCTCCTCCGCGCGCTGGATGCCCAGCACCACCGGCGCGCCGGCGGCGCGGGCGATTTCGCCGAGCACCGGGGCGGCGTCGTTCAGCAGGTAAGGCACCGAGGTTTCGGGCCAGATCACGAGGTCCGGGGCCGGCCCCGGGGGCGACGCGGCGGAGAGCTCGATGGCGCGGCGCAGGAACCGGCCCGCATGGTCGGGCTGCCATTTGAGCCGCTGTTCGGCATTGGGCTGCACGAGGCGGATGGTGACGGCGCGCGAAGGCGCGGGCAGCGGGCGGGCGAGGACCATTGCACCAAGGGCGGTGAGCCCCGCCGCGGCCAGCGCGAGGCCGGCCACAGCCACCGGGCGCCGGCGCGCGCGCAGGGCTTCGGCGAGCAGCGCGGCAAAGGCGAGACTCAGCGCCCCGAGCCCGCTCGCCCCGATCCAGCCGGCCAGGCCCAGGAGCGGCGTGTCCACCCAGAATTCCCCCGGCCCGCCCCAGGGAAAGCCGGTCAGCACATGGCCACGGGCAAGCTCCGCCAGCCCCATCGCCACGGGCCAGGCGAGCCACAGGCGGCGCGCCCCCCCGATCCAGCGCGCGAGCCCCGAAGCCGCGCCCCAGAACAGCGCCAGCCCGCCCGCCATGAACAAGAGCGCGAAGGGCGCCATCCAGCCGTAGCGCTCCGG
>JALWTH010000323.1 GCA_027082975.1 Paracoccaceae bacterium
CCCTGGGGCGATCCTGGCCCCGCTGCGCGCCCGCATCGGGGCCAGGATCGCCCCAGGGCGGCCAAGGCCCTTGCCTTGCGGCGCGCAAGCCCCTATACCCCGCCCGTCCGGGACTCCTGCGAGTCGCCCGGACCTGCCCTGCATGCGCGTCCCTCCGCGCTCCACTCAGCAGGGCAGAGCAAAGAAACGACGGACTACCTCCCGCGGGCGCATATGCGGACCCGATGATGGCGCGGAGCTCTTGGCCGACACCACAACGCGGGCCAACCGCAAGCAGAATAGGAGCGACAGACAGATGGACCTGATCGCAGAACTGGAAGCCGAGCAGATCGCCGCGCTCGGCAAGGATATCCCCGATTTCAAGGCCGGCGACACGATCCGCGTCGGCTACAAGGTCACCGAGGGCAGCCGCACCCGGGTGCAGAATTACGAGGGCGTCTGCATCTCGCGCAAGAACGGCAACGGCATCGCCGGCAGCTTCACCGTGCGCAAGATCAGCTTCGGCGAGGGCGTCGAGCGGGTGTTTCCGCTCTACTCCACCAATATCGAATCGATCACCGTGGTGCGCCGCGGCCGCGTGCGCCGCTCCAAGCTCTACTACCTGCGCTCGCGCCGGGGCAAATCCGCCCGGATCGCCGAAGACACCCATTACAAACCGAAAAAAGCCTGAGGAGCGCGGCCATGAAAAAGGACCTGCACCCCGACTATCACATGATCGAGGTCAAGCTGACCGACGGCACCATGCTGAAGATGAAATCGACCTGGGGAAGCGAGGGCGACACGCTGGCGCTCGATATCGACCCCTCCGTGCACCCGGCTTGGACCGGCGGCGGCACCCGCCTGGTGGATACCGGCGGGCGTGTCTCCAAGTTCAAGAAGAAATACGAGGGGCTGGGCTTCTGAGCCCCATAGGCATTTCGCCAACAGCAAACGCCGCCCCCGGGGGCGGCGTTTTCATTGGGCGGAGGCTATTTCACCAGCCACAGCATGTCGAGATCGTGGCGTTTGGGCCCGGCATCCTCACCGATCAGCAGGCTGCCATTCGCGAGCGCCAGGATATTGTCCGGGTTGGCGGGCCTGTCGGCGACGCAGCGGCCTTCGGCATCGGTCTGGCCCACCACATAGGGCTCGAGCCGGGTGATGTTGAAATCGTCGCCGGTATCGGCGCGGTAGGTGATACCGCATTTTTCGGCATCCAGCGCGATGTCGCCGCCGGTGGAAGTGTCCATTTCGCCGGTGGACCAGTCCTTGACCCCCCAGCTCCGGTCCATGGTGAAGCTGACCGCCGAGGCCGAGACATAGACGGTGTTGCCGCTGCCGGTCACGCCTTCGAGCTTGTCCCATTCATTGGTCGCGCCCAGCGCGGCAGCGGTGCGCCGCGCCTCGAGAAAGGCCGCGCGGGCGTCCCAGGTCATGGAGATGCCGCCATCGCCATCGAGATCCTTGCCCGACACCATCTCGGCATAGGCGATGATTTCCGCATCCGAGATATAGCTGGTCTGGCCTTCCACGTAATCGTCCACCGTGATGCCGTCATAATCGGCGATCCAGCGGGCGATTTCGGCCTCGTCCGCGTGGCCCAGCTCGATCCACTCCACGTCAAAGCCGGTGGTGGCCGGGTCGGTGCCCTGGTCCTGGATCAGTTTCGCCGCATAGAGCGTGCCGGCGGACAGGTCGCCCGGCTCGTCGGCCACGAACTTGAACAGCACGCCCCCCGAGGCGGTGTTATAGGTCTTGTCGGAATAGATCGCGCTGTCGTCGTCGGACATGTAGAGCGTGCGCGCATCCGGCATGATATGGGCGATCTCGTGGCTGAGCCGGCCGGTGGCATAGCGCTTGACCAGGCGTTCGCCGGTCAGGCTGCCGGCATTCTCCACCTCGATCATGTAGCCGTAGCGATACGGATTGCCCATATGGCCCAGATAGCGCATCATGTTGACAGGCTTGATGTAAACCGTGTCATCGCCGCCGGCGAAGCCGGGCTTTTCGTCGGCGTTGTAATTGGCCGGGTGGTTCCACATGGCGGTATTGTAGAAGAAATATTCCTCGGCCATCAGCGCCGTGCCCCAGGGCGTGATCTCGCCCGAGCAGATCACCTGGCCGCCGTCGATCGCAGAGAGGTCCAGCATCCGCGAGGCCGCCAGATCGGCCTGCCATCTGCCGTCGATGCGCTGCAGCAGGATCTTGGAAATCGCGCCCGCGCCCTCGCGCCCGGCGCCTTCCCAGCCGGTATAGAGAAATGCGGTGTCCGGCCCCACCGGCACGAAACCGTTGAAGTCCGGCGCATTGGAGACATACATCAGATTGCCGGCGCTGTCGTAGACGCCCCCCAGCACCTGGCCGTTGCCCAGGGCATCGCCGGCGCGCGCCAGCGTCACATATTCGCCGGTCGCCACCTGCACGCGCGCGCGCATCTCGCCCTCGGGCGGCAGCTCCACCGACGGGCCGGCGAAATCAGAACCCTCGCCGAAGCCGTCGATATAGCCCAGCAGGGCCGGCGACGCCCCGTCGCGAAAGGTATTCTTGCCGCCCGGATGCTGGGCATTGAGGAAAATCTCGCCCAGGGGGGTGCGGCTGAGCCCGGTCACCTCGGCCCCCTCCGGCATGGTCGCAAGCCGGACAAGCGACGGCTCCCCGGCCCGGGCTGCAAGCGCGCCGCCGACCATGGCAAGGGCGGCGGTTGTCATCAGAAGCGATTTGCGGGTCATGTTTCCTCCAATCTGTCGGGTGTGATTCTCTTCTGTTCCGTTCTGTTTTCTTCTGTTCGGTGCGATTCTCCTTGCCCGATCCACCTACAGTAGCGCTCCTCCGCCAAATGACCAAACCGCCGCCGCGCTTTACTTTGCCCGAGCGCTCTGACAGGAAGCGCGGGACCGGATCGGAGGCTGGCAGTTGCAGAACGGAGCGATACTGGCAATCGTGGCGATGACGGCGGCCGTGCTGCTGTGGCCGAGGCTCAGGGCCCTGCCCACCTGGCGGGCGATGGTGACGCCGCTGGCCTCGATCATCGGTTCGGGCTTCCTGATCCTCGGCCCGCTGCTGCAGGCCGCCTACGGCAAGTTCGCCCCGCTGGTCATGGCCGCGCTCTGCGCCGTGGCCTGGGGCACGGCGGCGGGGTTTAGGTAGCCGTCGGTGTGGTGGTAGAGCGGGCGCTTGAGGTCGTCGGTGCGGATCAGCGGCCAGCGGGATTTGATCTCGTCGGGGGTGAGGAAGGTATAG
>JALWTH010000324.1 GCA_027082975.1 Paracoccaceae bacterium
GCCTGTAACCTGGCGACAAAAGAAGTGAAGCCCGCGCTCTTGCGGGCCTGTACACAAAGGTTAAAACAGGCTTAACAAGAACAACGACAAAGGAAAAGAGCAGCGCATGCCGACAGCCCTGATCATCCTCGCCGCGGGCCAGGGGACGCGGATGAACTCCGACCTGCCCAAGGTCCTGCACGAGCTTGGCGGCGCGCCGCTCTTCGCCCATGCCCTGCGCGCGGGCGCAAGCATGGCCCCCGAGCGCAGGGTGCTGGTGGTGGGCCACGAAGCCGAGGCGGTGGCGCGCGCCGCCCGCGCGCTTGAGCCGGACATCGCCATCGCCCACCAGCAGGAGCAGCTTGGCACCGCCCATGCGGTGGCCCAGGCCCGCGCGGCGCTTGCGGATTTCGCGGGCGACGCGCTGGTGCTTTACGGCGACACGCCCTTCATCTCGCCCGAGACGCTTTCGGCCATGCAGGCCGCGCGCGCGGGCGGGGCCGACCTCGTGGTGCTGGGCTTCGAGGCCGCCGATCCGGGCCGCTACGGTCGCCTCGTGATCGAGGACGGGCGCCTTGCCCGCATCGTCGAATACAAGGATGCGAGCGCCGCCGAGCGCGCCATACGGCTCTGCAACAGCGGCGTGGTGCTGGCTCCGGCCCCGCTGCTGTTCGATCTGATCGAAGCGGTCGACAACGACAACGAAGCCGGCGAATATTACCTCACCGACATCGTCGCCATCGCCAACGGGCGCGGGCTGCGCGCCGAGGCCGTGACCTGCCCCGAGGCCGAGACGCTCGGCATCAACACCCGCGCCGAACTGGCCGCGGCCGAGGCCGCCTTTCAGGCCCGCGCCCGCGCCGAGGCGCAGGCAAACGGCGTCGCCCTGCCCGCCCCCGATACGGTGATCTTCGCCCATGACACGGTGATCGGGCGCGATGCGCTGGTGGAGCCATATGTGGTGTTCGGCCCCGGGGTCACGGTGGAGAGCGGCGCGCGCATCCGCGCCTTTTCCCATCTCGAAGGCTGCCATGTCTCGCGCGGCGCCATCGTCGGCCCCCATGCCCGCCTGCGCCCCGGCGCGGAGCTTGCCGAAGGCGCGCGGGTGGGCAATTTCGTCGAGATCAAGAATGCCCAGATCGGCCCCGGCGCCAAGGTCAACCACCTCACCTATATCGGCGATGCCTTTGTCGGCGAGGGCGCCAATATCGGCGCTGGCACCGTGACCTGCAATTACGACGGGGTGGCGAAGCACCACACCCATATCGGCGCCAGGAGCTTCATCGGCACCGGCACCTACCTTGTGGCGCCGGTCTCGGTGGGCGACGAGGCGATGACGGCGACCGGCACCGTGGTCACCGAGGACGTGGAGGCAGGGGCGCTCGCCATCGGCCGACCGCAGATGGAGGTCAAGCCGGGCCTCGCGCGGCGTTTGTTGGAAAAGTTCAAGAAACGCAAGGAACGGAAAGGGGAATAGCTCCAAAATGTTCGAAAAGTGCAATTTGTTCGAATAGTGAAATAGCCAGACCGGGGTAACCAGGGGTAACCACATGTGCGGAATCGTCGGAGTGCTCGGAGACCACGAGGCAGCGCCGCTGCTGGTCGAAGCCCTGAAGCGGCTCGAATATCGCGGCTATGACAGCGCCGGGATCGCCACCGTCAACGAAGCCGGCCGGCTCGACCGCCGCCGCGCCGTCGGCAAGCTGGTCAATCTCTCCGACCTGCTGGTGCACGAGCCGCTCTCCGGGCGCGCCGGAATCGGCCATACCCGCTGGGCCACCCATGGCGCCGCCACCCGCGAAAACGCCCATCCCCACCGCGCCGGCAGGGTCGCGGTGGTGCATAACGGCATCATCGAGAATTTCCGCGCCCTGCGCGCCGAACTGGCCGAGGCGGGCATCGAGACCGACAGCGAGACCGATACCGAGGTCGTGGCCCGCCTCGCCGCCCGCCACCTCGCCGAGGGCAAGACGCCCGAGGAGGCCGTCGCCGCCACGCTCGAGCGGCTCGAAGGCGCCTTTGCCCTGTGCTTCCTGTTCGAGGGCGAGGGCGATCTGCTGATCGCCGCGCGCAAGGGCTCGCCGCTCGCCATCGGCCATGGCGAGGGCGAGATGTTCGTGGGCTCCGACGCCATCGCGCTCGCGCCGATGACCGACCGCATCACCTATCTCGAAGAGGGCGACCGGGCCGTGATCAGCCGCGCCGGCGCGCAGATCTTCGATGCCGACGGGCGGCGCGTCAATCGCGAGATGCGCGAAGTGCGCCTCGACGCCGCCCGCATCGGCAAGGCGGGCTACCGCCACTTCATGGCCAAGGAGATCGCCGAGCAGCCCACGGTGATCGGCGACCTGCTCCGCGCCTATATCGCCTCTGACGACAGCGCCGTGACCCTGCCGCTGGAGGGGCTCGATTTCCGCAATATCAGCCGCCTCACCCTGGTCGCCTGCGGCACCGCCCATATCGCCTGCCTCGCCGCCAAATACTGGTTCGAGCGTTACGCCCGTCTGCCGGTGGAGGTGGATATCGCCAGCGAATTCCGCTACCGCGAAGCCCCGATCCCCCCCGGCACGCTGGCGCTTTTCGTCAGCCAGTCGGGCGAGACCGCCGACACGCTCGCCGCGCTTCGCTACGCGCAAGGCAAGGCCGAGCGGATCCTGAGCCTCGTCAACGTCCCCGAAAGCTCGATCGCGCGCGAAAGCGACATCGCCGTGCCGATCCTCGCCGGCGCCGAGATCGCCGTCGCCTCGACCAAGGCATTCACCTGCCAGCTCACCGCCTTCGCCCTCATGGCGCTGCACGCTGCCCACCAGCGCGGCGAAATGGATGGGGCCAGCCTCACGGCCCAGCTTGCCGAGCTGCGCAAGCTCCCGGGGCTGATGAGCCATGCGCTCACCATCGAGGAGAGGGTGAAGCAGGTGGCGCGCGAGCTGGCCGAGGCGCGCGACGTGCTGTTCCTGGGCCGCGGCCAGATGTATCCGCTGGCACTCGAGGGCGCGCTGAAGCTCAAGGAAATCAGCTACATACACGCCGAGGGCTACCCGGCGGGCGAGCTCAAGCACGGCCCCATCGCGCTTATCGACAAGGCCACGCCCACCGTGGTCCTCGCCCCCCATGACGGGTTGCTGGACAAGACCGTTTCCAACATGCAGGAGGTGATGGCGCGTGGCGGCCCGGTGCTGCTGATCACCGACACCGGCGCCGCCGAAAGCACCGCCGAAGGCGCCTGGGCACGGGTCACCCTGCCCGAAGCGCCGGAACTGCTGCAACCGATCCTTTACGCGCTGCCGGTGCAGATGCTCGCCTACCACGCGGCCCTGGCGCTCGGAAAGGACGTGGACCAGCCGCGCAATCTGGCCAAATCCGTCACCGTCGAATAATAGGGAAGCGCAGCGGCAGGGCGCAGCAGGAGGAGGAGAGAATGGCCAGGCAATTCGACCGGATCGAGGACGACCACCGCGCCTTCATCGAGGCGCAGCATATCTTCTTCGTCGCCACCGCCGCGCCCGAGGGCCGCGTCAACCTCTCGCCCAAGGGCATGGACAGCCTGCGGGTGCTGGGGGCAAACCGCATCGCCTGGCTCAATCTCACCGGCTCGGGCAACGAGACCGCCGCCCACCTCGCGCGCGCCAACCGGATGACGCTGATGTGGGCGGGCTTCGAGACCCGCCCGCTGATCCTGCGCGCCTATGGCTCGGCGCGCGTGCTGCATCCGGGCGAGCCGGGATGGGAGGCGCTGCCCGAGGCGCTCACCGGGCGGATGGGCGCGCGCCAGGTTTTCGACATGCGGGTGGAGATGGTACAGACTTCCTGCGGCTACGGGGTGCCGTATTTCGACTATCGCGGCGAGCGCGACGCGCTGGAGAAATGGGCCGAGGCCCGGGGCGAAGAGGGGCTGCGCCGCTACTGGCACGAGAAGAACGCCCGCTCGATCGACGGCTTTGCGACCGATTTCGCCCCCGCCCCTCCCCCTGAAGATGACGCCTGAAGCCGCCCTCGTCGCCCTGCGCGCCGCCGCCGAGCCGGGGCGCGGCGAGGCCATGGCCGCCTATCACAAGCAGAGCCGCGAGGTGATTGGGGTGGCCAACCCGGTGCTCGACGCCATGGCGCGCGACTGGCGCCGCACGCTCGGGCTGGAGGCGCGCCTGGATCTGGCCCGTGGCCTCTGGCAGAGCGACATATTCGAAGCCCGCATCGCCGCCGCCAAGCTCCTGACCCAGGCGCGCATCCGCCCGGATCAGGCGGTCTGGGAGCTGATCCGCGGCTGGGTCGCGGATTTCGACTCCTGGGCGATTGCCGATCACGCCTGCATGGCCGGGCGCAAGCGCATCGAGGCCGATCCGGCACGGGTGGACGAGGTGGAGCCATGGACCCGCTCCACCCACATGTGGAGCCGGCGGGCGGCGCTTGTGATCATGCTGCCCTGGACCCGCCAGCGCCACCCGAAGCCCGAGGACATCGCCATTCGCGAGCGCGTGCTGGGCTGGGCGGCGGGCTATGTGAGCGACCGCGAATGGTTCATCCAGAAGGCTATTGCCTGGTGGCTGCGCGACCTGTCCAAGCGTGATCCCGAGCGGGTGCGCCAATTCCTGGCCGAACATGGGCAGGAGATGAAGCCCTTTGCCCGGCGCGAGGCTTCGAAATACCTGTAGGCGCGGAGGCGATTTTTCTGCGAAAAATCGGGCCTCCGGCGGGAGTATTTCGGGAAAGATGAAAGGATCAGCGCAGATCGCGGCGCCTGATCTTGCCGGTAGCGGTCATCGGCAGGCTGTCTGTGAATTCGACGATGCGCGGGGCCACATGGGGCGAGATGCGGCGGCGGACCAGATCGGTGAGGGTTTCGGGCAGCGTCGCCAGGTCGGCGCCGGGGCGGGGCACGATCACGGCCTTGACCGCTTCGGTTCGCACCGGATCGGGCACGCCCACCACCGCCGCCATGGCCACATCCGGGTGGGCGGCCAGGCAATGCTCGATCTCCGATGGGCCGATGCGGTAGCCCGAAGAGGTGATGATATCGTCATCGCGGGCGACGAAGGAGAAATAGCCGTCTTCGTCCATCACCCCCAGATCGCCGGTCTTGAGCCAGTCGCCGGCGAACTTTTCCGCCGTCTTTTCCGGCTGGTTCCAGTATTCGAGAAACATCACCGGGTCCGGCCGCCGGACCGCGATTTCGCCGGTCTCGCCCGGCGGCAGGGGCTGGCCGGCCGCGTCGATGATGGCGACTTCGTGGCCGGGCACCGCAAGGCCGATGGCCCCGGGGCGCACCTGCATGAAGCCCGCCGCGCTGGTCAGCACCAGGTTGCATTCGGTCTGCCCGTACAGCTCGTTGATCGGCACATTGAGCGCGCTGCGGCCCCATTCGAGCAGGTCGGCGCCGAGGCTCTCGCCGCCCGAGCCGATCGAGCGCAGGTTGACGCCCCCGGGCACCGGCGCCCCCTGCATCAGCTTCAGCGCTGTCGGTGGCATGAACAGGTTGCGGATCCGGTGGCGGGCGATCAGGGCGAAGGCGGCTTCGGGATTGAACTTGCGCGCGCGGTGGCTGACCAGCGGCACGCCATAATAGAGGCAGGGCAAAGCGAGGTCGAGCAGACCGCCGACCCAGGCCCAGTCGGCCGGGGTCCAGCCCTTGTCGCCGGGCTGCGGAAAGCCTTCGTGGTGCAGCTCGATCGCCGGCAGGTGGCCGAGCAGCACCCGATGCGCGTGCAGCACCCCCTTGGGGGCGCCGGTGGTGCCGGAGGTGTAGACCATCAGCGCCGGATCGTCGGCGCGGGTAACGGCCGGGGTGGTGAGCGGCCGGGCGGCGGCGATTTCGCCCTGAAAGCCGCGCAAGGGCGCGGGCGCCGGGCCGGGGCCGGTGACGAATACCTCCTCGAGCGCCGGCAGGTCGCCCCTGAGGGCGGCGATCTTGTCGAGGCTCGCCGGATCGGTCACCAGCATCCGCGCACCGCTGTCAGCCAGCCGGTAGGCCAGCGCGTCGGGGCCGAACAGGGTAAAGAGCGGCAGCACCACCGCGCCGAGCTTGTAGGCGGCGAAGTGGGTGATCAGCACTTCCGGCCCCTGCCCCAGCAGCACCGCCAGCCGGTCGCCGCGCCCGAGCCCGCGCGCGGCAAAGGCGCTGGCGAGGCGGTCGGAGGCGTCCTTAAGCGCGCCGAAGCTCCAGCTTTCCACGCCTCCCTCGGCGCTGACATGCTCGAGCGCCAGCCGGTCGGGCTCGGCCGCGGCCCAGGCGTCGCAACAGGCGGTGGCGATGTTGAAATCGGCCGGGATCTGCCAGCGAAAATCCGCGCGCATCTGCGCCCAGTCGCCGAAGCTCTCGATCATCCGCCGGGGGCGATACCCACCCATCTCAGAGCCTGAAAACGCTGAGCTCGTGCAGGCCGGTGAGGCCGATCCCGAGCAGGCGCAGGGCGGCGAGCGAGATATGGCTGCCCGCCCCCGTCGGCGCGTCCAGCGGCAGCAGGTCCACCAGCACCGATTCGCCGTTTGCGGCCACGACCCGGCCCTTGGCGGGGGCAGAGACCAGCGGCGTTTCCAGCCAGAAGCCGGGCTTCGCGGGGCTGCCCAGAGTGGCGATGGTCCTGCCCAGCGCCACCTCGCCGCCCGTCGCGCCCGCATCCGCCGCCGCCGCGCGTTCCGCCTCGCTGGTCGTGTCGAACTGCTCCACCGTCACCGCATCGCGCGCCGGCGCCACCGGCCCGCTTCCGGGGCGTGCCACCGGGCGCGGTGTCTCCAGGCCGGGTGCGAGCGCCGGAGCCTCGGCCCGGCCTCGGTCAAACAGTCTCAGCCCATTGGAACAGGCGCCCAGCAGGGCCACCGACAGCGACAGGAAGACGAGCCTTTTCATGCCCCCAGACTGGACCATCGCGCCGCGCGGATCAATGCCCTTGCCCGCGCTTTGCCCTTGCCCCGGCGGCTTCGCGCGCATAGGCTCGCCCCATGACCCGAAACGCGCCCCGGACTGCCGGCAAGCCGGCCAGAGAAAAGCTGATCGACCCTTACCTGCGGCCGATCACCTATCTGCGCCTGTCGGTCACCGACCGCTGCGATTTCCGCTGCACCTATTGCATGGCCGAGGAGATGACCTTCCTGCCCAAGCGCGACCTGCTGACGCTCGAAGAGCTCGACCGCATGGCCAGCGCCTTTATCGGCCTTGGCGTCAGCAAGCTGCGCATCACCGGGGGCGAGCCGCTGGTGCGGCGCGGGATCCTGGGCTTTTTTCAGGCCATGAAGCGGCATCTGGACAGCGGCGCGCTCAGGGAGCTCACCCTCACCACCAACGGCTCGCAACTGGCCCGCTTCGCCGAGGGGCTGCACGCGGCCGGGATGCGGCGGGTCAATGTCTCGCTGGATACGCTCAGGCCCGACAAGTTTGCCGGCATCACCCGGCGCGGGCGCCTCGAACAGGTGCTCGAAGGCATCGACGCGGCGCTGAAAGCCGGCCTGCGGGTGAAGCTGAACACGGTGGCGATCAAGGGCTTCAACGAGGACGAACTGTTTGAAATCACTGCGTTTTGCGCCGAAAAGGGGCTTGACCTCACCTTCATAGAAGTCATGCCCATGGGCGACATGGACGACGCCCTGCGCATCGGCCAGTTCTGGCCGCTCACCGAGCTTCGCGCCCGCCTCGCCGAGCGCTACCGCCTCACCCCTCTGGCTGAGCAGAGCGGCGGCCCGGCCCGCTATGTGCGCCTAGAGGAGACCGGCCAGAAGATCGGCTTCATCCAGCCGCTCAGCCACAATTTCTGCGAAAGCTGCAACCGGGTGCGGATGACCTGCACCGGCGAGCTTTATACCTGCCTCGGCCAGAACGGCATGTCCGACCTCAAGGCCCCCCTGCGCGCCCATCCGAATGACGACGCGCCGCTGCGCGAAGCAATCCGCGCCGCCATCGCGCTCAAGCCGCGCGGGCACGATTTCGACTATTCGCGCCAGAAGGTGCGCGGCCAGGTAAAGCGCCACATGAGCCATACCGGCGGATAACCGATCGTTATCCAGAGAGCGGGTTTTCCGGTTTTCCGGTTTTCCGGTTTTCCGGTTTTCCGGTTTTCCGGTTTTCCGGTTTTCCGGTTTTCCGGTTTTCCGGTTTTCCGGTTTTCCGGTTTTCCGGTTTTCCGGTTTTCCGGTGAAAGCAGAGCCCGTCCCCCCTCTCTTGTCAACCAATATTATCGACTTTCAGCGCTCTCAACCGGCCTTTTCCTCCTGATCCGTCAGCCACCGGGACGGCGCACGATCAGGTCGATCAGCGCCGATTTGCCGCTGTGCCCGCGCCCCTCCTGCACATCGCGCTCATAGGAGGCCAGGCGCTGTATCTCCCAGTCGCCAAAGGCCGCGCGCAGCATGTCCTCGGTATACATGTTGGCCTCGAAGGGCGGGCCGCCCGTGCCCAGCGCCACCTGCTCCGGGCGATAGCCGTGCAAAAGCAGCACCCCGCCCGGCTTCACCGCCCGGCGCAGATCGGCAAACTGCCCGGCCCGGCCCTCGGGCCCGACAAACTGGATGAAAACCCCCACCACCAGGTCAAACTGCCGCGCCCAGTCCCATTCCGCCCAGTCCGACTCTTCATGCGCCACCGCCACCCCGGCCTCGCCCGCCAGCGCCCGCGCCCGCGCCACCGCCGTCGGCGCTCCATCAAAGGCCACCACCCGCGCCCCAAGCCGCGCCAGCCAGACCGAATTGCGCCCCTCCCCGTCAGCGACACAAAGCGCTTCCCGCCCGGGCACCACCCAGCCGGGATTCTCCTCCAGAAACTTCGCCGGCGCCCGACCAAACAGATAGCCCCCGGCCCCCACATAACGCTCTTCCCACATGCGCCCTCCCTTCTTCTGTTCGCAAATATCCCGGGGAGCGCGAGGGGCTGGCCCCTCGCCCCGATTTTTCCGCGAAAAATCGCCGCCCCCGCCTGCGTTGCCGCCCGCCTCAGCCCGCCGGCATCCGGCTTTCCACCAGCTCCACCCAGTAGGAAGCGCCAAAGGGGATCGCCTCGTCGCTGAAGTCGTATTCCGGGTGATGCACCATCGCGCTGTCGCCATTGCCGGTCAGGATCATCGCCCCCGGGCAGGCCTCCAGCATGAAGGCGAAATCCTCGCCCCCCATCACCGGCGGCACTTCCAGCGCCGGCTGGCCGGTCACCTTCTCGGCGGCGGCGCGGGCATGGTCGGTCTCGTCGGCATGGTTGACCATCACCGGATAGCCCTTGTCGAAGTCGATGCGCACCGTCGCGCCAAAGGCCGCCGCCGTGTGCTCCACGATCGCGCGCATCCGCTCGCCCGCCAGTTCGCGCACCTCGGCATCGAGGCTGCGGATCGTGCCCTTGAGCAACACCTTCTGCGGGATCACGTTATGGGCCTCGCTCTCGGTGCGAAAGCTGCCCACGGTCACCACCACCTGCTTGAGCGGGTCCACGTTGCGGCTGGCGATCGACTGCAGGGCGACGACGATATGGCTTGCGACCAGCGTGGTGTCGATCGCATCATGCGGGCGCGCGGCGTGCCCGCCCCTGCCCTCCACATGCAGCTCGAACTGGTCCGCCGAGGCAAAGAACGCCCCGGGGCGAATGGCAAAGGCCCCCACCGGGATCCCCGGCGCGTTGTGCATCCCGTAGACCTCCTGCAGGCCCCACCGGCTCACCAGCCCGTCCTCGACCATCGCCTTGCCGCCGGCCCCGCCCTCCTCGGCGGGCTGAAAGATCACCACCACGGAGCCGTCGAAATTGCGCGTCTCGGCCAGATATTTCGCCGCCCCCAGCAGCATCGCCGTATGCCCGTCATGGCCGCAGGCATGCATCAGCCCCGGCGTCTTCGAGGCATAGGCCGCCCCGGTCGCCTCCATTATCGGCAGCGCGTCCATGTCGGCGCGCAGGCCGATCACCCGCCCGGCGCTGTCCGAGCGCCCGCGGATCACCCCCACCACGCCGGTGCGCCCGATCCCTTCCGCCACCTCGTCGCAGCCGAATTCCCTGAGCTTGTCGGCGACGAAGCCGGCGGTGCGGTGCGTGTCGTAGAGAAGCTCGGGATGGGCGTGAATATCCTGCCGCCAGGCGGCAATCTCCGGCTGCATCTCGGCGAGGCGGTTCTTGATCGGCATCTGTTCCTCCGGTTTCTCGTTCGATTATCCCGCTATTATCCTTCCCGGTCCTTCCCGCTCCGCCGCCGCCGCGCGCCCCCGATTTTTCGCAGAAAAATCGCTCCGGTCGTCCCGGCGCCAGCCGGGGCGAAAACACTGGGCACGAACTCACTGGGCAGGAAATCACTGGGCAGGAAATCACTTGGCAAGGCTTTCCACCAGCCGCTCCATGAAGGCCCAGCCGGCCTCGAGCTGGCTGACCTCCAGATATTCGTTGGCCTGGTGCGCCTGGTCGATATTGCCCGGCCCGCAGATCACCGCCGAATAGCCCGCGCGCTGGAACTGGCCGGCCTCGGTGCCGTAGCTCACCACATGTTCGCCGTTATCCCCGGTCAGGCGCCGGGCCAGCGCCTCGGCGACGCCGTCCTCTTCGGGGGCAAGGCCGGGCACGCCGAAGCTGGACTCGGTCTCGATGAAGGTCGAGGGCTCGACCGCCCGCATCCCGGCTTCCACCTCGCGCACCTTGTCGAGATAGCGCTGGCGCCAGGCGTCCGCATCCTCTCCCGGCACCACCCGGAAGGTGAGCGTGAAGCGGCAGTCGCGGGCGGTGATGTTGTTGGCGGTGCCGCCCTGCACGGTGCCCACGTGAAAGGTGGTATGGGGCGGATCGAACATCGCCGCCACCGGGCCGGGCGTGGCGGCGGCGTTCTCGGCATTGACCCGGTTGGCCCAGTCGATCAGCTTTGCCGCCTCCATCACCGCGCTCACGCCCCGATGGATCTGCGAGGAATGGACCTCGAAGCCGCGCAGATGGGTCCTGACCGATTGCGCGCCCTTGTGGCCGGTGACCACCTGCATCATCGACGGTTCGCCGATGATCGCTGCGGCCGCGCGCGGCAGGCGCTCTGCCATTTCCTCGATCATCGAGGGCGCGCCGAGGCAGCCCACCTCCTCGTCATAGCTCAGCGCGATCTGCAGCGGCCGCTTCAGCCCGCGTTCGAGCGCCAGCGGCACCGCCGCCAGCGCCAGCGCGTCGAAGCCCTTCATGTCGCAGGTGCCGCGCCCGTAGAGGCGGCCGTCTTTCTCCACCAGCGTGAACGGGTCCGTGTCCCAGTCCTGCCCGTCCACCGGCACCACGTCGGTATGGCCCGAGAGAATCACCCCGCCTTCCACCTCCGGGCCGATATTGGCGTAGAGATTGGCCTTGGTGCCGTCCTCGTTGTAGACCCTGTGCGCCTTCACCCCGAAGCCGGCCAGGTATTCCTCGATCCAGTCCACGATCGCCAGATTCGATTCGCGGCTGACCGTGGGAAAGGCAACCAGATGTTCGAGAATCTCCCGCGCGCTCAGCTTTTGTGCCATTTCTCTCTCCTGTCGCCCGGAGCCTGTGCGCCAGACTGGCAAAGGTCAAGCCCGGCCGGCAACAAACGAGCAACAAACCGGCGATAATCCGACCGGCAAGGATATTTCGCGCAATCCGTGACTTGGCTATTGCCCGATAAATAAAACCTGCTAACAATTTCCCCTCGAGGGTGGCAACAGACCGCCGCAGACCACAGGGAGAGGCCCATGCCCGACGGGGCGCCAAAGGTTCTGGATGTCCGGGACCTCAATACCGTTTTCAAGACCCGCACCGGCGAAGTCCACGCCGTCAACCGGGTGAGTTTCGACCTTGAAAAGGGCGAGCTTCTGGGCGTGGTGGGCGAGAGCGGCTCGGGCAAGTCGGTCACCATGATGTCGCTCATCCGCCTGATCCCCCAGCCGCCCGCCGAGATCCGCTCGGGGCGGGTGCTGTTTGACGGGATGGACCTGCTCGAGGTCGATGACGACACCCTGCGCGACATTCGCGGCGCGCGGATCGGCTTCGTCTTTCAGGACCCGATGACCAGCCTCAACCCGGTCTTCACCGTGGGCTTCCAGCTGCGCGAACCCCTGATGCGCCACATGGGGATGAACAGGCGCGCGGCCGACAGGCGCGCGGCCGAGCTTCTGGAGCTCGTGGGCATCCCCGACGCGGCGCGCCGGCTCAAGGATTATCCGCACCAGTTTTCCGGCGGCATGCGCCAGCGGGTGATGATCGCCATCGCGCTCGCATGCGACCCGGAAGTGCTGATCGCCGACGAGCCGACCACGGCGCTCGACGTGACCATTCAGGCGCAGATCCTGGAGCTGGTCAGGGAGCTTCGCCAGAAGCTCGGCATGGCGATCATCTGGATCACCCACGATCTGGGCGTGATCGCCGGCATCGCCGACCGGGTGATGGTGATGTATGGCGGCCAGGTGGTCGAGGAAGCGCCGGTGCGCGCCCTGTTCAAGAGCCCGCGCCACCCCTATACCCGCGCCCTGCTCGAGACCATCCCGCATGTGCGCGGCAAGCGCGCCGAGCGGCTCGAGGTGATCGAGGGCCAGCCGCCGATCCTGGGCGCGGGTATAG
>JALWTH010000325.1 GCA_027082975.1 Paracoccaceae bacterium
GGGGGGGGGCGCCGGGGGCGGGTCGGGTGCGGGGTTGTGGGCCAGCCATTGCGCGGGGGGCGGGGGCGCGACGAAGGGCGTGGGCGTGTAGGGGAGCGGCGGGGTCATCCTCGGATTCGCTGCCGTCGGGTTCCCATTCCTCGTAACTTTCGCCAATGGCGGCTTCGAGTTCGGCGATGCGCTGCTCAAGCGCGCTCGGGCCTTCGGCGGGGGGGGGCGCGGCCTGGTCGGCGGCTTCGCCCGAAGATTCCGCCTGCTGCGCCTCTTCGGCCTGCGCTTCCTCGGCCTGCGTCTCCTCGGCGGCTTCCTGTGCTGTCTCCGCCTCTGCCTTTTCGGAGGCCGCGGAGGGCTGTGCCTGGGCGTCGCGCTCCTTTGCCGGTTCTGCTTGTGCCTGCGCCGCCTCGGTTTCTAGCACCCGGAAGGCCGGGGTCAGCACCAGCTTGTCAGCGGGGGCGGGGGTGTCGGGGCGTGGCGCGGCGCTCTCCCCGCTGCCGGGGGATTCGGCGATCAGGCGTCGGATCGAGGACAGCACGTCTTCGATCTCGGAATTCGTTACCGGCTCGGACATATCCGAAACTCCCACTTGGGCCCCCGGGGCAATTTACAGGCCATGTCCCTCAAAGACAACAAAAAGCTGGGCCGGCCGGTCTCGTTCCGCCCCCGGTTCTCACTCCCAGCGGTAGTTGAAGGAAACGCTGATGCGGACCTCGCCGGCCCGGTTGGGCGGCACTTCGTGGCGCAGCCAGCTTTCCCACAGCAGCACGTCGCCCGCTTCCGGCGCGAGGTAGATGAAGCTCTGAAGCTCGCGCCGGGCGTCCCGGTGCCGGGCGGGGGCGGCCATCATCCGCCCGGAGCGGGGGTCTTCGAGCTTCAGCGCGCTGGCGCCCCGGGGCATGGCGACATAGGTGGTGCCGGAGATCACGCTGTGCGGGTGGATATGGCTGGCATGGGTGCCGCCGAGGGGCAGGAGGTTGATCCAGAGGTCTTCGAGCATGAGCGCGCGCCCGTCGAGATCAAAGGCGAGGTCCTCGGCAAAGGCGGCAACGTGGCGGTCCAGTGCCTGAACGAGCTCGGCAAAGACCGGGAAGCGCCAGGGCAGGTCGGTGAGCGAGGCGTAGGAAGTGTAGCCCGGATAGCCGTTTTCGGCGCACCAGGCCTGCCCGGCCGCGTCGTCCTCGGCGATCGACCGGCAGGAGGCTTCGAGTTCGTCCGCGTCGATGGCGGGGCCGTATTCGGCCAGCCGGGCGCGGTAGAGGCGGGTGACGAAGAGCGACTCGATTTCTGGCATGGGGCCTTTCTATCCGGGTGCGGGGGCGAGGGCGAGGGGAAAGCGGCTCAGACGAACTTGCGGAATATCCCGGTGGCGTCAAACAGTTTTTCCAACGCGTTCATGCGCGCGCGGGTGCTGTCCCATGTGGCATCCACCACCGCCGCCACCAGCGTCTCCGAGAGCAGCGTCATCGCTACCAGCGAATCCCAGGCCGAAGGCGCTTCGATCCGGCAATTGAAGGTAAAGGCGGCATGTCGGGCTACCGGGCTCTGCCACTGGTCGGTGAACAGCACCACCTTCAGGTCGCGCTTGCCGGCCAGCCGGGCCATTTCCAGCGCGGTGTTTTCGTAGCGGCGGATGTCGTAGATCACCAGCACGTCGCCCGCTTCCATGTCGAGCATGGCGTGGGGCCAGGCATTGGCGGCGGAAGGGACCTGGATCACCTGCGGGCGGATCACCTGCAGGTGCAGAAACAGGTGCTCGGCCAGCGAATGGGTGATGCGGCCGCCGCAGACGAAGACCTTGCGCCTCTCGTCGGCCAGCAGCGCGGCTGCCGCGTCGAAGCTGTCGGGGTCGATCTGGGCCATGGTCTGGCGGATATTGTCGATCGCCGCTTCGGTGAAGCGGTTGAGCAGGTGGCCCTCGGGCGCGGCGCCGGCCCAGCTTTCGCGCTTGGCGACGGGGCCGGAAATCTGCGCCTCGAGCTCGTCGCGCAGCGCCGCCTGAAAGGCGGGAAAGCCGGAAAAGCCGAGCTTCTGCACCATCCGCACCACGGTCGGGGTGGAGACCCCGGCCTTTTTCGCCAGCCGGGTGATCGAGCCCAGCCCGGACATCGGGTAATTATGCAGCAGCGTGGCGCAGAGCTGGCGCTCGGCCCGGGTCAGGTCGGGCTCGGCGCGCTTGAGGATCTCGCGTATGGTTTCACTGGTCATGGTGGCCTGAACGGGGTCAAACTGCGCTCAGTATAGGTTTTGCGCGGCGGCCAGCGAAAGGGGTTTTTGAGAAAACATGTTGACAGCCGGCGTGGCGCTGAAAAAAATAGTTCAGAGTCGGGGGGAGAGATGCAGGACGGGCGCGACGGCGAAGTGGTCAGGACCGAGGGTTTCGAGCCCTGGCAGGGGGGCGCGCAGGCGGGTGCGCCCGCGCCCGCCCCCGCGCCCGCCCCCGCGCTGGTGCTGTGCGAGCACGCCTCGGCCGCCTTTCCGGCGCGCTTCGGCACGCTGGGGCTGAGCGAGGCGGCGCGGCTCAGCCACGCGGCCTGGGATCCCGGCGCGCTGGAGCTTGCCCGCTCGCTTGCGCGCCATCTCGGCGCGCCGCTGGTGGCGGGAGGGGTTTCGCGCCTGCTTTACGATTGCAACCGCCCGCCGGACTCCCCCGGCGCCATCCGCGCGCAGAGCGAGATCTACGAAGTGCCCGGCAACCGCGACCTCGACGCGCGCGCCCGCCAGGCGCGGATCGACCAGATCTACCGCCCCTTCATCGCCGAGGTGGGCCGGGTGCTGGACGGCTCCGGCGCGCGGGCGCTCATCACCATGCACAGCTTCACCCCGGTCTATGAAGGCCGGCGGCGCGACGTGGAAATCGGCGTCCTGCATGACAGCGACAGCCGGCTGGCCGATGCGGTGCTGCGCCGGGCGGGGCAGGGCGCCCCCCCCCATGCCGCCCTCTATGACATCCGCCGCAACGAGCCCTACGGGCCGGAGGACGGGGTGACCCATTCGCTGAAGATCCACGGCATCGCCCGGGGCATCCCGAACGTGATGATCGAAGTGCGCAACGATCTCGTGGCCGATGCGGCGGGGCTTGCGCGCCTCAGCGCCTGGCTCGATCCGCTCCTGGCCGCGGCTCTGGGCGATGTGCTGGGCGATGGGCTGGGCGCGGCACCGGGCGCGGCACCGGGTGCGGCACCGGGCGAGGGGG
>JALWTH010000326.1 GCA_027082975.1 Paracoccaceae bacterium
AGCCCGAACCCGCGCCCGAGCCGGCCGAGGCGGCGACCGGCGCGACGCCGGACGGATCGCCTTCCGACAGCCCCGCAGATGCGCCAGACACCGCCACCGCGCCCTCCCCCGCCTTTGGCGATATCTCGCATATCCCCGACGACCCGCCCGAAGACGCTCCGCCCTCGCAAGCCCCCGGCGACGACCTCCTCGCCCGCCTCGCCGCGGCCCGGCGCAGCGGCGCCCTGGCCCAGAACCGCGTCGCCCTGACCGTGATCGCCGAGCGCCTGAGCGCGCTGAGAGAGCGCATGGAGCACGGCCGCCAGCACGGCCGGCCCCGGTGAGCCGCCGCCATGCAATTTACGCCTTGTCACGCCCGGCAAAATCACTATGAAGGGCCACAGTTCGGGCTATGGCGCAGTCTGGTAGCGCGTCCGTCTGGGGGACGGAAGGTCGCAGGTTCAAGTCCTGCTAGCCCGACCATCACCCCCCGCGATTTTCCGGTGCCTGCCGGCGGCGAGAGAAGGGCCGCAACCGCAGGCAGGCGCGCAGCCGCAAGCCGGTGCGCGCATGTCTGAAGGCGTCCTCCCCAGCCAGCGGATCCGCGCCCTGGCCGCGCGCGGCGCCATTGCCGCCGAACCGGCGATCCTCGCCGACCAGGTCCAGCCCGCTTCGCTCGACCTGCGCCTTGGCGCCACCGCCTACCGGGTGCGCGCGTCCTTTCTGGCCGGGGCCGGGCGCTCGGTGCGCGAGCGGCTGAGCGAATTCGAGATGCACCGGATCGACCTTTCCGGCGGCGCGGTGCTGGAAAAGGGCGCGGTCTATGTGGTGGAGCTGATGGAGCGCCTCGCGCTGCCCCCAGACATCGCCGCCGTGGCCAATGCCAAGAGCTCCACCGGCCGGCTCGACCTCTTGACCCGCACCATCACCGATGGCGGCACCGAGTTCGACCGCATCGCGCCGGGCTATGCCGGCCCGCTCCATGCCGAGATCTGCCCGCGCAGCTTCTCGGTGCTGGTGCGCCCGGGGATGCGGCTGAACCAGATCCGCTTTCGCCGCGGCCAGTCGCTGCTCGGCGACGACGAACTCGGCGCCCGCCACGCCCGCGAGCCCCTCGTGGACGGCCCGGCCCATATCGACCAGGGGCTGGGCTTCTCGGTGGACCTGAGCCCGCGGGCGGGCGGGCTGATCGGCTACCGGGCCAAGCCCCATGCGGGGGTGATCGACCTCGGGCGGATCGGCCATTACACGCCGCGCGATTTCTGGGAGCCGCTGCGGGCCGAGGAGGGGAGGCTGATCCTCGACCCCGGCGCCTTCTACATCCTCGTCAGCCGCGAAGCGGTGCATATCCCGCCGGACCTGGCCGCCGAAATGGCGCCCTACCTGGCCATGGTCGGCGAATTCCGGGTCCATTACGCGGGCTTCTTCGACCCGGGCTTCGGCCACGCGCCCGCCGGCGGCGAAGGCGCGCGCGGGGTGCTGGAGGTGCGCTGCCACGAGGCACCCTTCGTGCTGGAGCACGGCCAGATCGTCGGCCGGCTGGTCTATGAGCGCATGAGCGAGGTGCCAGACCAGCTCTACGGCGCCGGCATCGCCTCCAATTACCAGGGCCAGGGGCTGAAGCTCTCAAAGCATTTCCGCGACGGATAAGCGCCCGATTTTTCTGCGAAAAATCGCTCCCTCCCTCAGTCCTCGAACAGTTCCGACTGACCCTCGGTCGCCTCTTCCTCCGCCTCCGCCTCCGGCCCCGGCATGGCGGCGGCGCCCGGCGGCGGGCGGCTTTCGAGCAGGCCGGCGGCGCGCAGTTCCTTCAGCCCCGGCAGGTCGCGCGCGCTTTCGAGGCCGAAATGGTCGAGAAATTCCTGCGTCACCACGAAGGTCACCGGCCGGCCCGGGGTCATGCGGCGGCGGCCGAAGCGGATCCACTCCATCTCGATCAGCAGATCTATCGTGCCCCGGCTCACCGAGACGCCGCGTATCTCCTCGATCTCGGCGCGCGTCACCGGCTGGTGATAGGCGATGATCGCCAGCGTCTCGATCGCGGCGCGGCTGAGCCTGCGGGTCTCGACGCTCTCCTTGTGCATCAGAAAGCCGAGATCGGGCGCGGTGCGCATGGCCCAGCCATCGCCCACCCTGACCAGCCGCACCCCGCGCCCTTCGTAGCGCTTCTTCAGATGCGCGAGCGCCTCGGCCGGGTCCGAGCCATGCGGCATGCGCTCGGCAAGCTCGGCCACGCTGACCGGCTCGGCGGCGGCAAACAGCACCGCCTCCACCATGCGCTCCTGCTCGCCCATGGGCGGGGCGTCGAACAGGGTTTCGCCCTGCTCTTCGGGCTCCATCTCGTCGCTCATTGGCGCGCCTTTCTGATGCGGATCGGGGCAAAGGTCTCGGCCTGTTCTATCTCGATCAGCCCGGCCTTGGCCAGTTCCAGCGAGGCGGCGAAACTGGCCGCCATGGCCGAGCGGCGCCGGGCCGGGTCGCGCGCCCAGCCCTCGGGGAGGTAGGCGGTGAGGTCGGTCCACTCGCCCGCATAGCCGATCAGCGGGCGCATCCGCTCCAGCGCCTGCTCCATGGTCATGATCGCCTCGCGGTCCATGACGAAGGGGCGGAATTCGTCCCTGGTGCGGATGCGCGCATAGGCCTGCATCAGGTCGATGAGGCTGGCCTGATAGCGGATCTCGCGCTTGCGGGTCACGGTCTCGGGGGCGCCGCGGGCGAAGAAGTCGCGCCCCTTGCGGTCGCGCGCCATCAGCCGCGCGGCGGCCTCGCGCATGGCCGCGAGGCGCTCGAGCTGAAAGGCCAGGTGAGCGGCCATTTCCTCGCCGCTCGGGCCCTCGTCGCCGGGCTCCGGGGGCAGCAGCAGGCGCGATTTCAGAAAGGCGAGCCAGGCGGCCATGACCAGGTAATCGGCCGCGAGTTCGATCCGCAGGTGGCGGGCTTTTTCAATGAAGTCAAGGTATTGCTCGGCAAGCTGGAGTACCGAAATGCGCCTGAGATCGACCTTTTGCGTGCGGCTGAGCGTCAGCAGCAGATCGAGCGGGCCTTCGAACCCGTCCACATCGACGATCAGCGCCTCGGCCGCGAGCCGCTCGCTGACCGACAGCGCATCGCTCTGAAAATCGTCCTCAGCCATCCTCGCCCATCCGGCCCGTCTGCCCCGTCTGCCCCGTCTGCACTGTCTGCCCCGCCTGTCCCTGCAT
>JALWTH010000327.1 GCA_027082975.1 Paracoccaceae bacterium
GCGCCGAAGCGCCCTCGGTGTCGGCTTCGGGTATTCTCAGCGTGCCAGCGGGCCCGGGCGGGGTCTCGCCCTCGGGGGCCGCTTCCGGCTCCGCCGGGGCGCTTGTGCCTTCGCCTGGCGCGGCCTGCGGGGGGGCGGAGATGGCGGGCGCGCCCTCCTCTGCGCTGCCGGGCGCGGCGGCGGCGGGTGCCGCGGGCGGGGCGCTCGCCGCTTCCGGCGCCGGGGCCGCGTCGTTGCGCCCGATCGGCCCCACATCGCGATAGGCGATGGAAAGTCCCGCCAGCCCCAGCGCGGCCAGAACCGCCCCCGCCACCATTCCCGAAAAAACACCGCGCGCCATGGCCCGCCTCCTGTCCTTGCTCGCTCCTCTCGCCCCACGCCCGGCGACCAGCCGCCTGGCGCGGCTTTGCGGGCACGCGGCCCAACCGCTCTTGACCCCGTGGCGGCTCCGGGTCCAAGTATAGCCGGACCGGGCGGCGAGGTAACCCCCCTTGCCGCCCCGCCACGACCGGGAAGGGCCTGCCATGATCCTGCTGATCGACAATTACGACAGCTTCACCTACAACCTCGTCCATTATCTCGGCGAGCTTGGCGCCGAGGTGACGGTGCGGCGCAATGACGCGCTCAGCGTCAACGAAGCCATGGCCATGGCGCCCGAAGGCATCGTGCTGAGCCCGGGGCCCTGCGATCCGGATCAGGCGGGCATCTGCCTTGCGCTCACCCGGGCGGCTGCGGCCGCGCAGGTGCCGCTTCTGGGCGTGTGCCTCGGCCACCAGACCATCGGCCAGGCCTTTGGCGGGCGGGTGGTGCAGGCGGGCGAGATCGTGCATGGCAAGATGGGAGAGATCCACCACCACGCCAAGGGCGTTTTCGCGGGGCTGCCGAGCCCGCTTCTGGGCACGCGCTACCATTCGCTGGTGGTGGAGCGCGCGAGCCTGCCCGAAGAGCTCGAGATCACCGCCGAGCTGGCCGATGGCACCATCATGGGGCTGAGGCACCGCGACCTGCCCATCGAAGGCGTGCAGTTTCACCCCGAGAGCATCCGCTCCGAACACGGCCACGCGATGCTGCAGAATTTCCTCAACACCCTGAAAAGCAAAGAGAAAGTCCCCGCATGAGCGAAGCCCTCAAGCCCCTGATCGCCGCTGCCTGCACCCGCCCGCTGAGCCGCGCCGAGGCCGAAGCCGCCTTTGACCTGCTGTTCGAGGGCGAGGCCACGCCGAGCCAGATCGGCGGCCTGCTGATGGCCCTGCGCACCCGTGGCGAGACCGTGGACGAATACGCCGCCGCCGCCGCGGTGATGCGCGCCAAGTGCAAGCCGGTGCGCGCGCCCGCGGGCGCGATGGACATCGTCGGCACCGGGGGCGACGGCAAGGGCACGCTCAACATCTCCACCGCCACCGCCTTTGTGGTGGCCGGCGCCGGGCAGGTGGTGGCCAAGCATGGCAACCGCAATCTCAGCTCAAAGTCGGGCGCGGCGGACGCGCTGGGGCAGATGGGGGTCAACGTGATGGTCGGCCCCGAGGTGGTGGAACGCGCGCTCGAAGAGGCCGGGATCGGCTTCATGATGGCGCCGATGCACCACCCGGCGATTGCCCATGTGATGCCCACCCGCGCCGAGCTTGGCACCCGCACCATCTTCAACATCCTCGGCCCGCTGACCAACCCGGCCGGGGTCAGGCGCCAGCTCACCGGCGCCTTTGCGCGCGAGATGATCCGCCCGATGGCCGAAACGCTGGCCGCCCTTGGCAGCGAAAAGGCCTGGCTGGTGCATGGCTCCGACGGCACCGACGAGCTTTCGATTGCCGGTATCAGCTGGGTCGCGGCGCTGGAGGGGGGCGCGGTGCGCGAATTCGAGCTGCACCCGGAAGAGGCGGGCCTGCCGGTGCATCCCTTCGAGGCGATCGTCGGCGGCAGCCCTGAGGAGAACGGCGCCGCCTTCCGCGCGCTTCTGGACGGGGCCGAGAGCGCCTATCGCGACGCGGTGCTGCTCAATGCCGCCGCCGCGCTGGTGGTGGCCGACAGGGCCGCGGACCTGCGAGAGGGCGTGGAAATGGCGCGCGAAAGCATCGACTCCGGCGCGGCGAAACGGGCGGTCGAAACCCTTGCCCGCATCACCAGCGAGGCCTGAGCCGCCCCAGCCCTGCCCTCAGAGGCGGGCAAGGCGCTCGAACAGGGCGGCGATCTGGCCGCGGTCGATATTGGCAAAGGCAAAGCGCATCTGGCGCGCGCCTTCGGGGGCGCTTTCGGGCATGAACATGGTGCCGGGGAGCGCCAGCACGCCGATTTCGCCCAGCATCCGCCGGGCGAGATCGGGGGAGCTTTCGGCAAACGGATGCGCCACATAGGCGAAATAGGCGCCCGCGCCCAGAAGCTCCCAGCCGGCAAGCGCGGCAAAGCCCTCGGCCACGGCGGCGCGCCGGGCGAGGATCTCGGCGCGCTCGCCGGCAAGCCAGTCGGCGAGGTTCCGCATCCCCCAGAGCGCGGCGCGCTGGGCCAGCTGGTTGGGGCAGATGGTGACGGTATCGAGGAATTTCTCGACCTCGCCAAGGCGTGCCGGCGAAGCGATCAGCGCGCCGACCCGGTGGCCGGTGAGCCGGTAGGCCTTGGAAAAGCTGTAAAGCTGGATCAGGGTGTCGGCCCAGTCGGGATCGGTGAAGAGATCATGCGGGCGGGCGTCGCCCGAGTGGAAATCGCGATAGGTTTCGTCGAGGATCAGGGCCAGGCCATGGCGGCGCGCAAGGCAGGCGAAGGCGGCAAGGAGGTCGGGGGGGTATTCGGCGCCGCCCGGGTTGTTGGGCGTGACCAGCACGATGGCGCGGCTCTTCGGCGTGATCAGGGCCGCGGCGGCCTCGGGATCGGGCAGGAGGTCCGGGCCGGTCGCAAGCGGCACGGTGCGGATGCCAGCCATGTCGAGCCACATTTTATGGTTGAAATACCAGGGGGTTGGCAGGATAACTTCCTCTCCCGGCGCGGCCAGTATGGCAATGGCGGCGGCAAAGGCCTGGTTGCAGCCGGAGGTGATGGCGACCTGTTCGGGCGCGATCTGCCCGCCATAGGCGGCGCTCCACAGGCGGGCGACTTCCTCGCGCAGGGCCGGCAGGCCCAGCACCGGGCCGTAGAGATGGGCTTCGCCCTCATTGAGCGCGGCTTCGGCAATGGCCGCGCGCAGGGG
>JALWTH010000328.1 GCA_027082975.1 Paracoccaceae bacterium
CGCTCTGTCCCGTGCCGCTCCGGGCGTTTCTGGTGGGGTTTCGCGGGCCCGAGGCCGAGGATGGCGCCTCCGACGCCCTTCTCGATGAACTTGCGGAACTTACCGCTGCCGCGGGCATGAACCCTTGCGGGCGTTTTGCGCTCCGTTTGCGCAAACCGGCTCCGAGACTGCTTGTCGGGGCGGGCAAGGCCGCGGAAATTGTCGAGCATGCCCGCCGGAGCGAGGCGGAGGGGGCCTGCCGGTCAGCAAAAGGGGCGCCCGTCAGGGCGCCCCGGTGCTTGTGAGGATCGTTCTCAGTCGGCCCAGTAAACGCCCGTGAGGTCGTTGGCCTGCGTCGGGGCGTTTTCCCACAGGCCCATCACCTTGGCATTGGCGACGCCGGTCTTGGCCAGCTGGAACAGGTAGCCGTTGACGTAATCCTGGGCGATGATCCGCTGCGCCACATGGTTCAGCGCCCGGCGCGCCGCCGGGTCGGAGGTGACCGAAAGTTCGCCGATCAGCGCCTGGAAGGACGGGTTGTCATACTGGAAGTAATATTCCGGCCGGGCGTAGATATTGATGTCGTTGGGCTCGGTATGGCTGACGATGGTCAGGTCGTAATCCTTGCCCTTGAACACCTGTTCGAGCCATTGCGCCCATTCGAGATTGCTCACCTCGACATTGATCCCCACCGCGCGCAGCTGGGCGGCGACGATCTCGCCGCCGCGCCGGGCATAGCTCGGCGGGGGCAGCATCAGGCGCAGGGTGATGCCCTCGGCCCCGGCTTCGGCGAGCAGGGCCTTCGACTTCTCCGGGTCGTATTCCGACAGGCCGGTGAGGTCGATGTAATCCGGGTTGTGCGGCGCGAAATGGGTGCCGATCGGGGTGCCGTAGCCGAACATGGCGCCGTCGATGATCTCCTGTCGGTTGATCGCATGGGCGATTGCCTCGCGCACCCGGATATCGCTCAGCCACTCGGCCTTGTTGTTGGTCGAGAGGATGGTTTCGCCCTCGGTCGAGCCGACGATGACCTTGAACTGCGGGTTGTTCTCGAACTGGGCGAGCGTTTCGGGCGCCGGGAAGTTCGGGAACGCATCCACGTCACCCGCCATCATCGCCGCAAAGGCGGCATTGGGGTCGGAGATGAACTTGAAGGTCGCCTCCGAGAGCGCCGGCGCCTCGCCCCAGTAATCCGGGTTGCGGGTGATGGTCACATGGTCGCCCTGCACCCATTCCTTGAACACGAACGGCCCGGTCCCCACCGGGCTGGTGGCGGCGCTGTCGATGCTCTCGGGCGCCACGATCACCGCGTCCCCCCAGGCCATGTTGAAGAGGAAGTTGCCGTTGGGCTCGCTGAGCTTCACCTCCACGGTGAGCGGGTCCACCGCGGTCACGCTCTCGATCGAGGCAAACAGCGCCTTCTGCGCATTGGTGCTGTCCTCGGCCCGGGCGCGGTCGAGGCTGAACACCACGTCATCGGCATTCATCTCGGTGCCGTCGTGAAACTTCACCCCCTCGCGCAGGTGGAAGGTATAGGTCATTCCGTCCTCGGACAGGTCCCAGGAGGCGGCGAGGCCGGGATTGACCGAGCCATCGGGGCCGAAGCGGGTCAGGCCCTCGAAGATGTTGGAATAGACCACCTCGTCGATCGCGGCGGCCGCGCCGGCGGTCGGGTCCAGGTTCGGCGGCTCCAGCACCATGCCCAGCGTCAGCGTGTCCTTGCCGGCCAGTGCGGCACCGGCGCTCAGGGCAACCGCCATGGCGGCGCTTGTCAGCAGTTTCCTCATCTCTCTCCCTCCGAGTCAGTGTTCCGTGGTTTCGTATACCGGGGTATTCCCATGAAACGCCACCGACCCCGCGCCTGGCAAGGCTTTTCTTTGCACGCCAACGATCCGCGCCGGCCTCTGCGCCCCCTCACCGGCGCGGCTTGCCCCGCCAGGTGGCCAGCCAGCGGGTGAAGCGGCCGCGGGCCCGGCTGGCGCGCTCGTCCACCTGCTCCCAGGCCTCGCCCGCGCTTTCCAGCGCCGGGTCGAGGGAGCGTTCGCGAAACTGCCGCCACATGGCCCGGACAAACAGCCATGCGGCTCCGAGAAACAGGAAGAAGAAGATGTTGAACCACGGGATGATGGTCACATCGGGCCCGGATACCGGCCGGATCGCCACCGCGTTGGGATAGACGGTAAAGAAACGGTTGCGCCAGCCGTAATGGGTGATCACGACCCATTTCGGCTTGTCCGGGGTCGAGATATTGGCGCTGGCCTCGGCCTGCAGGTCGGAACTGTCGAACTTGAAATAGGGCGGCCAGATCCAGCCGGTATCCTCGTTGCGATAGACCATCACCCCCTCGGCATCGCGGCGGATGAAGCCCAGCAGCCAGGTCTTCTTGCGCACGGTGTTGATCAGGCGGATGTCGCGGGTGGCGAATTCCTGATTGCCGCTGTCGGGCTGGGCGAAGAACAGGCGGTTGAACCGGGTGAAGTCCATGCGGATCACCTCGGTCGAGGTGATGCGGGCCACGTCGTGCTGGGGCAGGACGTAATGCAGGAACGCGCCCGCCAGCACCAGGGCCAGCACCTTCAGGGTCAGTGTCACTTTGCGCATGGCGCTCTCCTCAGTTCCAGTTGACGGCGATCAGGGTGGCGATGACGATGACGGTGGGGATGATATAGACCAGCAGGATCAGCCTGGGCCGGATGGAATTGTCGTATTCCTTCAGGCCCCTTTCCACATAGGCGGCGCGCGCCTGCATGTCATCGGAGCCCGGGTTTTCCTCGGCCCACCATTTCTCGAGCTTTTCGCGCCTGACCGAGCGCGAATAGACGGAGATGGCGAAATAGATCACGCTGAGCGCGATGAAGCCGAAGACGATCAGGCGGATCAGTCCCATGGTCCCTTCCTCCTCTCTGAGGCCTTGCGCGCGCGCCGGACCGCGCCCCAGGGGCCGACCAGATCGACCAGATTTTCGCCGTCCGCAGGCGGGGGCGGCGGGGGCGGGGCCTCGGGCGCTTCCGGCGCCGCCTCCAGCCCGCCGAACAGCGCCTCGCGCGCGCCGGCCTTGTTGGCCATGTAGTCGCGGTGCAGGAACTCGGCCGCATATTCGCGCTTCTGCGCGTCCCAGGTGCGATAGGCGGCATAGAATGCCTCCTTGTGCATGATGAACAGCTGGCCGAGCTCAGCCCGCTTGATT
>JALWTH010000329.1 GCA_027082975.1 Paracoccaceae bacterium
GCCCCGAACAGCCCCTTGGAAAACAGCACCGCGATGGCCACCATCTGCACCATGGTCTTCCACTTGGCGAGCCCCGTGACCCTGAGCGCGCGGGCCCGCTCGCCCAGGCTCTCGCGCAGGCCCGAGACAAAGACCTCGCGGTAGAAGATCAGCGCCGAGGGCAGCACGATCCAGGGGGTGAGCCCGGCATAGCCGTTGATCACCAGCAGCGCGATCAGCACCATGGCCTTGTCGGCGATCGGGTCCATGGCGGCGCCAAAGGCGCTTTCCTGCCGCCAGGCCCGGGCCAGGTAGCCGTCGATGTAATCGGTGGCGGCCGCGACCATGAACAGCACCAGCGCGAACCAGTCCGCCCAGGGGCGGTGAAAGTAGAGGAACATCACCGGCAGGAGCGGCGCGGCGATCAGCCGGCCGATGGTCAGGATATTGGGGATGGTCCATCTCATGGCGCCTTGTTAGCGCCTTGGCCCGGTGCATGGAAGCGGGGAGGCGGCGTTTTTTGCCCGGCGGCGGTAAAAAGGCCGTGCCGGGCGCGCCGCGCCGGGGCAGGCGGGCTTCCGGCGCCGCAAACCTGTCTTTCCCCGGCCGGCAATCGCGCCTATAAGGGGGCAGATGCAGCAGAAGGGGGGCCAGATGTCCGGGGACCTGTCGCCGATTGATACCGCCAAGTTCGTCGCCGCGCGCCGCGCGGTGGATTTCGTCGAGGACGGGATGCGGGTGGGGCTGGGCACCGGCTCGACCGCGGCCTGGATGGTCAAGTGCCTCGGCGAGCGGGTGCGCGAGGAGGGGCTGAAGATCACCGGCGTGCCCACCTCCAGCCGCACCGCCGAACTGGCCCGGCAGGTGGGCATCGAGGTGATCAGCCTCGACGAGGCGCGCTGGCTCGACCTCACCATCGACGGCACCGACGAATATGACGCCGAGCTGAGCCTGATCAAGGGCGGCGGCGGCGCGCTCCTGCAGGAAAAGATCGTCGCCACCGCCTCGGACCGGATGATCGTCATCGCCGATCCTTCCAAGCGGGTCGAGACGCTGGGCGCCTTTCCGCTGCCCATCGAGGTGATCCCGTTTGGCTGGCAGACCTCCAAGGCGCTGGTCGAGGAGATGCTCGAATCCATGGACGTGCTGGGCCAGAGCGCCACCCTGCGCATGAACGGCGAGGCGCCCTATGTGACCGACGAGGGCAACCACATCCTCGACCTCCACCTGCGCCGGATCGGCAATCCGCGCCAGCTCAGCCTGGTGCTCAACCAGGTGCCCGGCGTGGTCGAGAACGGGCTGTTCATCGACATCTGCGACATGGTGGTGACCGGCCACGGCGATGGCCGGGTGGAGGTGCTCGACTTCGAGGAAGGCACCCTGGCCGAAGAGCAGATCGACATCGAGGGCGCCGAGAACCTGTTTGCGGATATCTGAGGCCGATGGTCCGGGCGGGGCGATTTTTCTGCGAAAAATCGCTTCCGAGCGCAGCGAGGCCCCGGAGTCGGAAAATTTTCCTGAAAATTTTCGCGATTCGGGGGCGCGCGGGCTGACGCCCGCGCGGGGGCGTTGCGCAGGGTCGTCGGGCGCCCGCTCACCGGGCGCGATGTCGCGTTTTTGCCCCGGGGGCTGGACTTTGGCGCCCGGGGGCCGATATGGCACGGGCGATACCTGCTCTTGCGAAAGGCCTAGACATGACATTCGACTACGATCTCTTCGTCATCGGCGGCGGCTCCGGCGGCGTGCGGGCCGGCCGGCTTGCGGCCGAGGGGGGCGCGCGGGTGGGGCTTGCGGAAGAGTTCCGCATGGGCGGCACCTGCGTCATTCGCGGCTGCGTGCCCAAGAAGCTGATGGTGTTTGCCTCCTCCTACGGCCCGGCCGCGCGCCAGGCGCGCGATTACGGCTGGGAATACGAGGGCGGCAGCTTCCGCTGGGAGCGCTTCCGCCCCAAGCTGCAGGCGGAGCTCGCGCGCCTTGAGGGCATCTACCGGACCAACCTTGCGCGCGCCGGGGCCGATATCTTCCACGCCCGCGCCACGCTCAGGGATGCCCATACCGTCGCCCTTTCCACCGGCGAGACCTTCACCGCCAGGCACATCCTTGTCGCCACCGGCGGGCGGCCCTTCGTGCCCGAGACCACCGAGGGCCACGAACTGGCAATCACCTCCAACGAGGTGTTCGATCTCGAGACCTTCCCCGAGCGCATCCTGATCGTCGGCGGGGGCTATATCGCCTGCGAATTTGCCTGCATTTTCAACGGCCTCGGCGCGCATGTGGCGCAGTGGTATCGTGGCGCGCAGATCCTGCGCGGCTTTGACGACGAGGTGCGCGGGCACCTGGCCGAGCTGATCCGCGAGCGCGGGGTGGACCTGCATGTGGGCCTTGAGGTCGAGCGCATGGAGCGGCGCGAGGGGCGCATCTGGGTCAAGGGCAGCGACGGGCGCGAGGACGTCTTCGACCAGGTGCTTTACGCCACCGGGCGCGTGCCCAACACCGCCGGGCTGGGGCTCGAAGAGGCCGGCGTCAGGCTCGGGCGCTGGGGCGAGATCGTGGTGGACGACTATTCGCAGACCTCCGTGCCCTCGATCTACGCGGTGGGCGATGTGACCAACCGCATCAACCTCACCCCGGTGGCGATCCGCGAGGCGGTGGCCTTTCACGAAACCGTGTTCAAGGGCAACCCCACGAAGCCCGATCACGAAAACGTGCCCTCCGCCGTCTTTACCCAGCCCGAATACGGCGCGGTGGGGCTCAGCGAGGAACAGGCGCGCGAACGCGAGCCGATAGACGTCTATTGCGCCGCCTTCCGCCCCATGCAGCGCAGCTTCATCGGCCGGCCCGACCGGGTGCTGTTCAAGCTGGTGGTGAGCCAGGCGACGCAGAAGGTGCTGGGCTGCCATATCGTCGCCGATGGCGCGGGCGAGATGATCCAGCTTGCGGCGGTGGCGGTGAAGATGGGCGCGACCAAGGCCGATTTCGACGCCACCGTGGCGGTGCATCCGACCATGGCCGAGGAGATCGTGCTGATGAAGACGCCCGTGCGCAGCGGTTAGGGCCGGGGCGATTGGGGCCGGGGCGATTGGGCCGGGGCGATCGGGGCCGAAGGCGGCTGGCGGCAAGGGTTGCAAACCGGCCCCGCAATCGCCAGTTTGAGAACAGGCATTCCACGAGGAAGGAAAGAT
>JALWTH010000330.1 GCA_027082975.1 Paracoccaceae bacterium
CCCGCGCCACCGGGGCCGATTGCGTGGCGCTGGACAATTCGGTCTCGCCCGAATGGGCCGCGGCGCAGGTGCAGGTGGATGGCTGCGTGCAGGGCAATCTGGCGCCGGGGCATATGGTCACCGGCGGGCAGAAGCTGGTGGAGGAAACCCGCGCCATCGTCCGGGCATTCGCGGGCGGGCCGCATATCTTCAACCTCGGCCACGGCATCACCCCGGACGCGGACCCGGACAACGTGGCGCTTATGGTCGAGACCGTGCGTGAAAGCCGCTCCGCCCCATAGCGGAACCGGGGCGGCGGGGGCCCGATTTTTCTGCGAAAAATCGTCTCTCCGGCGGGGTTTTGCGGAAGTGCGAAGGGGGCGGCGGCGCCGGCGACCGGGAAGGCGGGTTACAGGATGCCTTCGCCGGCCTCTTCCAGCGGGATCCCCAGCGCCTCCAGCCCGGCTTCCAGGTAATCGGCCAGCAGGGCCATGCCCAGCAGGTAATCCTCGGTCGGCGTGGTGCGCTCGGCGCGCGCGGTGGCGATGGCCTCTTCCAGTTCGCTGGCATCGAAGGTATCGCGCCCGATCCAGGCCAGCGCGACGAGGCTGGCCTGTTCGTCGCGGTTCATATCGGCGATATAGCTGCGCAACTCGGCCTCGGTGCCGTCCGAAGAGCGGCTCTCCAGGATCGTGTCGGCATCGGCGTCTTCGCCCGGCGCGTCCCAGCGGGCAACCTTGGTGCCAAGTTCACGGGCGCGCAGGATCACCCGGGCAACCTTTCGTGGACTGATTTCGAGCATCGCGATTCCCCCTTGGCACATCCTGCCAAAAGGGCGGCTCTGGGGGAAGGGTCAATCGTTCCCGGGCTTCACCAGGGGGACCGCATGAGCGGCCTCCTCGCCGGGAAGTTCCTCGAAGTCGAACGCCTCGAGCCGCCGCGCGCGCCCGCCGGCCTTGCGCGCCGAGATGGTGATTTCCTCGATATCCTTGCCGGCCTGGGCGAAGTGGCGGTTCAGGTTGCCGACCCGGGTTTCCAGCCGCTCCACATCGCCATGCAGCAGCGCCAGTTCGCGCCGGATCGCCCCGGCCTGGGCGCGCATGCGGGCATCCTTGAGGATCGCGCGCATGGTGTTGAGTGTGGCCATGCAGGTGGTGGGCGAGACGATCCAGACCCGCGCCGCAAAGCCCTCGCGCACGATCTCGGGGAAATTGGCGTGAAGCTCGGCATAGACGGCCTCGGACGGCAGGAACATCAGCGCGCCGTCGGCGGTTTCGCCCTCGATGATGTAGCGCTCGGAAATGTCGCGGATATGCTTGCGCACCGCCTTGCGCAGGGCCTGCGCGGCCTCGGTCAGTTCGCGTTCGCTCCCGGCCCGGCGCAGGGCCTCGTAGGCCTCGAGCGGGAACTTGCTGTCGATCACGATCGCCCCCGGCGGGTCGGGCAGGTGGATCAGGCAATCGGCGCGGCGGTTGTTGGATAGCGTCGCCTGCATTGTGTAGCTGTCGGTGGGCAGGGCCTTGGAGACGATATCGTGCAGCTGGATCTCGCCAAAGGCGCCGCGGGTCTGCTTGTTGGACAGGATGTCCTGCAGGCTGAGCACGTCGCCCGAGAGCTTCTCGATATTGTGCTGGGCCTTGTCGATGGCGGCGAGGCGCTCCTGCAGCTGGGTCAGGCTCTCGGTGGTCTTGAGCGCGCTGCCTGCGAGGCTTTCGTTGAGCCGGGCCTGCATCTCGGCAAGCGCCCGGGCGGTGCGCGCGGCATTGTCGTGCAGGCGGTCCTGCATCTCGCGCTGCACGGCCGCAAGACGCGCTTCCATCGCTCCCACCATCTGCGCCTGCGCGCTGGCCTGGCTTTCGGACACCGTGCGCAGGCTGCCCGAAAGCCGCTCCTGCCCCTGGCCCAGCACCTCGACCGCGCGGCCGAGCCCGCCCATCTGCCGGGCAAGCTCCTCGGTGAGCGCGGCCGAGCGCCCGGCGCGGCGGATGGAGAGGGCCAGCAGCACGATCACCAGCAGCACCAGCGCCCCCGCCCCCAGCGCCGCCAGCGCCGCCAGCACCGGCGGATCGCTCCAGGCATATGTCTGTGACCCGATGGTGATCATCTGCGCCCGAACAGCCGCTCGATATCGGCCAGTTTCAGCTCCACATAGGTGGGGCGGCCGTGGTTGCACTGGCCGGAATGGGGCGTGGCCTCCATCTCGCGCAAGAGCGCGTTCATCTCCTCGGCATTCATCCGCCGCCCGGAGCGCACCGAGCCGTGGCAGGCCATGCGGCTGAGCACCGCTTCGATGCGCGCGGCGAGGCTCAGGCTCTCGCCCTGGTCGGCAAGCTCGTCGAGGATGTCGGCGAGCAGGGCGCCGGCATTGACCGGGCCGAGAATGGCCGGGGTCTCGCGCACGGCAATGGCGCCGGGGCCGAAAGGCTCGATGCCGAGGCCAAGGCGGGCGAGATCCTCGGCAATGGCGAGCAGGCGGGTGGCATCGTCGGGCGAAAGCTCGACGATCTCCGGGATCAGCAGCGCCTGCGCGGCGACGCCGTTTTCGGCCATCTGCCGCTTGAGGCGCTCATAGACGAGGCGCTCATGGGCGGCGTGCTGGTCGACGATGACCATGCCGGTTTCGGTCTGGGCGATGATGTAGTTTTCGTGAATCTGCGCGCGCGCGGCCCCGAGCGGCAGGCGCTCGTCTGCCTGCCCGGCGGCCTCGCCGGGAGCGGGCGCCGGCTCGAAGCGGGCCGAGGGCTGGGCGGTCTCGGCAAAGCCGGGCGTGGTCGGGTGAGCCGGGCGTTGCATTTGGTAGGCCGTGGTCAGGGCTTGCTGACCGGGGCGCGCCTCGGGCCGCATGGCGCCGAGCACCCCGGCGGCAACTGTGGTCGAGGCCCGGTGCCCGGCCTCGGCCAGCGCGTGGCGCAGGGCCGAGATGATCAGCCCGCGCACCAGCCCCGGCTCGCGAAAGCGCAGCTCGGCCTTGGCCGGATGCACGTTCACATCCACCAGATGCGGATCGCAGGTCAGAAACAGCGCCGCCGCCGGGTGGCGGTCGCGGCTGAGAAAGTCGAAATAGGCCGCGCGCAGCGCCCCGGTCAGCTGCTTGTCCTTGACCGGGCGGCCATTGACGAACAGATACTGCGCCACCGCCGCCCCGCGCGAATAGGTAGGCAGCGCGGCAAAGCCGGTGAGGCGAAAGCCCTCGCGGCTGGCGTCGATCCTGAGCGCGTTTTCGGCGAATTCGCGCCCGAGGATGCGCTTGAGCCGCCCGGAAAGCGCATCGAACATGTCGCCGCTCTCGGGCTCGGCGCGAAACAGCACGCGCCCCTCGCCGCCGCCGGAGACATCGCGCAAGGTGAAGCCCACGCCGGGCTCGGCCATGGCGAGGCGCCGGACCACATCGCCAATGGCACGGGCCTCGGCGCGGTCGGAGCGCAGGAACTTGAGCCGCGCGGGCGTGGCCTGAAACAGGCCGCGAAGCTCGACGATGGTGCCCTTGCCGAGCGCCGCCGGACTGACCTCGCCCATGCGCCCGCCGTCAACACGCAGGCGCGCGGCCTCGTGGCCCTCGGCGCGCGAGGTGATGGTGAGGCTGCCCACCGCGCCGAGCGACGGCAGCGCCTCGCCGCGAAAGCCGAATGTGTGGATGTCGAGCAGGTCGGTGCCGTCGATCTTGCTGGTCGCGTGGCGGCTCAGCGCCAGCGGCAGGTCGCCCGGTGCCATGCCGCAGCCGTCATCGGTGACGCGAATCAGGGTCTTGCCGCCATCGGCATAGGCCACGTCGATGCGCCGGGCGCCGGCATCGAGCGCGTTTTCCACCAGCTCCTTCACCGCCGAGGCCGGGCGCTCGACCACCTCGCCGGCGGCGATGCGGTTGATCGCCGCTTCGTCAAGCTGGCGGATCACCGGGCGCTTATGGGCTATCTTGGGGCTGACTGCGGACATGCCACTAGGTCTAGCATGTCCGTACCCGATTCGCACATGAGAAAAGCGGCGAGCCTACTGGCTGCTCTCCACCCCCTCGGGGCGTCCGACCACCACGAAATGCAGGGCTTCGGGCCTGTATATGCGCGCCGCGACCCGGTTGGCCTCTTCGAGTGTGATCGCGCGGATCAGGTCATTGCGCTCACGGACATAGCTCGCCGGCAGGCCGATCATCTGCATCCCGACGAGGATATTGGCAATCGGCCCGTTGCCGTCAAAGCGCAAGGGGTAGGCGCCGGTGAGGTAGGTCTTGGCATCGTCAAGCTCCTGCTGGCTGACGCCTTGGCGGGCGATCTTCTCCCATTCCGCGCGCACGAGGCCCAGCGCCTCGGCCACCTTGTCGTTGGAGCTGTTGAACACGCCCAGCACCTCTTCGCCAAACAGCCCCGACACCAGATAGCTGCGCACGCCATAGGTAAGCCCGCGCTTCTCGCGCAGCTCGTCCATCAGGCGCGAGCCGAAATTGCCGCCGCCGAGGATGGTATTGACCACATAGGCGGTGATGAAATCCGGGTCGTCGCGCACGATGCCCTCGTGGCCGAACTGCACCACCGATTGCGGCGTGTCGAAATCGACCACCGTCACCCCCGCCCCCAGCGCGTAGCTCGCGCGCGCCGGCATCGGCGCGCCGGTCGCGGGCAGGTCGCCAAGGAGGTCATCGAGCAGCGCGCCAAGCTCCTCGGCGGTGATGTCGCCCACCGCGGCGATATACAGCCGGTCGCGGGCGATGGTGCGCCGGTAGGCGTCGAGAATGTCGGCGCGGGTGAGGGCGCTGACGCTCTCGATCGTACCGCCGTAATAGTCGCCATAGGGGTGGCTCGGGAAGGCCAGCGCGTCAAAGGTGCTGCCGGCGATGGCGTCGGGGTCGGTCCGGCGCGAACGCAGGTAGGTCAGCACCTGCCCGCGCACCCGCTCGATCGCGTCCGCATCGAAGCGCGGCGCGGTCAGCGCCAGCTTCAGCAGCGCCACCGCCTGGTCGCGGTTTTCGCTGAGAAACTGCGCCGAGACGCTCAGCGCGTCGTCGTCCACGTCGAAGCTGTAGGAGGCGGCGAGGCTTTCGGCGGCTTCGGCAAAGCCCTGCGCGTCCAGATCGCCCGCGCCCTCTTCGAGCAGGCCGGTCATCAGGTTGATCGCGCCGCGCTTGCCCTCGGCCTCGAGCGAGGCGCCGCCCTTGAAGCGGATCTCCAGCGCGGTGAAGGGGATCGAGTGCTCTTCGACCAGCCAGGCGGAGATGCCGCCGGGGCTGGTGACCTGCTGGATGTCGATCTCGGCGCGGGCGGGCAGGGTCATGGCCAGGGCCAGGGTCCAGAGCGCCAGCAGGAAGAATGCCAGTCGTTTCATTGCGCCACCTCCGCGCTGTCGGCTTCGCCGGCGGGCATGACCCAGCCGGTAACGGAACGGTTTGCGTCAAACAGCCGGCGCGCGGCGGCCATGACCTCTTCGGGGGTGACCTGCTGCAGCACTTCCGGCCAGGCCTGCACGTCCTCGATGCTCAGCCCCGAGGTGAGCGCGGCGCCGTAGCGCCGGGCGATGCCCTGCACATCGTCGAGCGCATAGATCTCGGAGGCGCGTATCTGCATCTTTATGCGGGCAAACTGCTCCGGGTCCACACCCTCGCGCAAGAACTCCGCGAGCACCGCATCCAGCGCGTCTTCGGCCTGCTCCAGGCTGACGCCGGGCACCGGCACGACGACCAGATCGAAGGTGCCGGGATCGAGCGAAACCGCCGAATAGCCGGCATTGGCATAGACGGCGACCTGGCGGTCGAATTGCAGGGCGCGGCCGAGTACGGAAGTGGCGCCGGTGCCGCCGAGGATCTCGGCCAGATAGGTGAGCGCGGCGGCTTCCTCCTGGGCGCCGTGGTTGCGCTCGCCGGCGAGGTACATGCGCCTGATATAGGGCTGGGAGACGCGCGGATCGGCATATGTCAGCCGGCGCGGCGCCAGCTGCGGCGGCTCCGAGGGGCGCAGGCGTGGTTTGATGTCGCCGGTGGGTGCGAGCGGGCCGTAATATTTGCGCGCAAGCGCCAGCACCTCTTCGGGCTCCACGTCGCCGGCCACCACCAGCACCGCGTTGTCGGGCGCGTAGAAGCGGCGGTAGAAGGCCAGCGCGTCCTCGCGGCCGAGCTTTTCGACCTCGTGGCGCCAGCCGATCACCGGGATCCGGTAGGGGTGGTTCATGTAGAGCGTGGCCGTCATCTGCTCGCTGGCAAGCGCGTTGGGGTTGCTGTCGGTGCGCTGGGCGCGCTCCTCCAGGATCACCTCGCGCTCGGTCGCGATGTCTTCGGGGGTGAGCAGCAGGTCGCGCATCCGGTCGGCTTCCATCCGCATCACCAGCCCCAGCCGGTCGGCGGCGATGCGCTGGTAATAGGCGGTGTAGTCCTGGGTGGTAAAGGCATTGTCCGAGCCGCCATTGGCGGCGACCACATCGCTGAACTCGCCCGCCTCCATGTCGTCGGTGGCCTTGAACATCAGGTGTTCGAGAAAATGCGCGATGCCGGACTTGCCCGCCGGCTCATCCGCCGCGCCGGCCCTGTACCACAGCATCTGCACCACGACCGGGGCGCGGTGGTCTTCGATCACGACCACTTGCAGGCCGTTGTCGAGCCGGTAATCGGTGACCGCCCCGGCGAGGGACGCGCTCGCCCTCAGAGCGGCGAGAGCGGCGAGAAAGGCAGCCGTCAGAAGCGGCACAGCCTGTTTGAATCGCATGGTTTTCTCCCTTTCGTCCGGGCCAGTCTGGCCCTCGGGGTGCAGTGGATCAAGCCCGGGGCGTGCCCGGTGCCGGTCTTGTGAAGAGGCCGGGTTGCGCGATCTGCCGCCAGCCGGTGCCCCGGCGCGCCTCAGCCCGGCGGCGGGGGGGCGGACGGGGTCCAGATCCCGAGGCGGCGCAGGCGCTCGAGCTCGCCATGCGGATCCAGCGACATCGCCCGGTAGGCGCGGAAATAGACCGAGGTCTTGAACAGCCGCTCCAGCACCCGCCCGTCATGGCGGCGGCGCCATTCGAGGTCTTCGGCGGCGAGCGTTTCGCGGATGTCCTGGGCCACGCCGTAGCGGCTGGCATGGGCGACCAGGCCGCGCTCGGAAGCGCGCATCGGCGAGGAAGTGGCGGCCGCCCCCGAGCCGCCCAGCGCTTCGGCCGCGTCGGCGATCGGGTCCGGGTCGGTCAGGTTGCTGCCGCCGGGGGTTGGGGTCGGCAGCGAGTCAAAGTCCTCCGGCGCCTCCAGCGGCCGGGTGGGCAGGATGCGGAACTCGTCCGGGCCGTTCTTGCCGGAGCGGAAATTCATCAGGCTCGGCTCCTTCGGCGAACATGCGCCCAGCATGGCGACAGCGGCCGCGAAGATTGCCATTTTACCCAGCGCGCCTTGCATGAAAGCCTCCGTTCACCCCAGTTCACCCCCACCTTTAGCCGATCTTTCGGGGCGCGTCACGGGGTCTTTCGCCGGCATTTCCGCCGGCCCTTTTCACCGCTTTCCCCCACGCTTTCCCCCGCGCTTTCCCCTGGCCTTGCCAGCCGATCCTTCCCCCCCGGCAAACAGGGCCAGCCCGAGCGCCCCGGCAAAGACGGCGATGTCGGCGATGTTGAAGGCAAACGGATTGTCGATGCCGCAGCAGGACATGTTGAGAAAGTCGGCCACCGCGCCATATGCAAGCCGGTCGATGACATTGCCCAGCGCGCCGCCCACCAGCAGGCCGGCGGAAAGCTGCGCAAGCCGACCGGGACGGGAGCGGGCCACCCAGAGCGTGACCCAGGTGACGATGGCCAGGGCAAGCCCGATCAGCAGCCAGCGGGTGAGGTCCCCGCCGCCGCCGAACAGGCCGAAATTCACGCCGCGATTCCAGGCCATGCGAAAGGCGAGATAGGGCGGCCAGAGGTCGATCTCGCCGATCTCGCGCAGGCCCATCCGGCGCACCACCAGCCATTTGCTGAACTGGTCGAGCAGAAACGCGGCAAGAGCGGTGCGGACAAGGATCTTCATGGACTCTCCTGTATACCCTCCCGGCAGGCTGGTGGTCGGCGCTGCGGGTGTCGTGTCGGACGCGCCGTGCGGTCAGCCTATCTGCCCCCGCGGCCCGTCGCCCACCTGCGCGCGGTGCAGCAGGATCTGGTCGAGCATCACGCAGGCGGCCATGGCCTCGCCCACCGGCACGGCGCGGATGCCCACGCAGGGGTCGTGGCGGCCCCTGGTGACGATTTCGGAGGGCTCGCCTGTCTTGGTGATAGTCCGGCGCGGGTGCAGGATGGAGGAGGTCGGCTTCACCGCGAAGCGCACCACGATATCCTGTCCGGTGGAGATACCGCCGAGGATGCCGCCGGCATGGTTGCTGGCATAGGCCGGCCCGTCCGGCCCCATGGCGATCTCGTCGGCATTTTCCACGCCGGTAAGGGTGGCGGCGTTCATGCCCTCGCCGATCTCCACCCCCTTGACCGCGTTGATCGACATCATCGCCGCGGCAAGCTCGGTGTCGAGCTTGGCATAGATCGGCGCGCCGAGGCCCGCGGGCGCGCCGGCAATGACCACCTCGCAGATGGCGCCGACCGAATTGCCGTCCTTGCGCAGGGCATCGAGATAGCCGGCCCATTGCTCGGCGGTCCTGGCGCTGGGCACCCGGAAGGGATTGCGCTCGATCTCGGCGAGGTCGAAGCTCTCCCGGTCCACCTGATGCGGGCCCATCTGCACCATGTAGCCGGTGATGCTGAGGCCCGGCGCCAGCGCCTTCAGCGCCGCGCGCGCCACCCCGCCGGCGGCCACGCGCGAGGCGGTCTCGCGGGCCGAGGAGCGGCCGCCGCCGCGCGGGTCGCGGATGCCGTATTTCTGCCAATAGGTGATGTCCGCATGGCCGGGGCGAAACTTCGCAGCGATTTCGGAGTAATCCTTGCTGCGCTGGTCGGTGTTCTCGATCATCAGCTGGATCGGGGTGCCGGTGGTCTGCCCCTCATACACGCCGGAAAGGATGCGCACCCGGTCCGGCTCGCGCCGCTGGGTGGTGAATCGCGAGGTGCCGGGGCGGCGCTGGTCGAGCCAGTGCTGAAGCATCTCCGCCTCGAGCGGCACGCCGGGGGGGCAGCCATCGACGGTGGCGCCGATTGCCGGGCCGTGGCTCTCGCCCCAGGTGGTCACGCGAAACAGGTGGCCGAAAGTGTTGAACGACATGGAGGCTCTCCTTTGGGGCTGATTACGGCTTTCGCCTTGCCGGGGCAAGGGCGGGGGGCTAAACAGAGCCTACCTCGGGGTGCCCGGGCGTCATCGGGAAAAGCGGAAGCCGGTTTTCGGCCCGAATGACGCCGCAGCAGGGCTGAGACGCGCACGCGCGAACCCGTTGAACCTGAACCGGTTAGGACCGGCGGAGGGAAGGTGACATCCTCACCCGAACACCGTCCGGCAAAGGAGGATGAGATGAAAACCCTTTCTTTCGTCGCGGCAATGACACTGGCGGGGGCAATCGCGGGGGCGGCTCAGGCCGAAAGCCCGGTGCTCACCGTCTATACCTATGACAGCTTCGTTTCCGACTGGGGCCCCGGGCCGGCGGTGGAGGCGGCCTTCGAGGCGAGTTGCGGCTGCGATCTGCAATTCGTGGCCGCCGGCGACGGGGCCGAACTGCTCTCGCGCCTGCGCCTCGAAGGCACGCGCAGCCGGGCCGATGTGGTGCTGGGGCTGGATGCGGGCCAGATCGCCGCGGCGCGGGCCACCGGGCTGTTCGCCCCGCACGGGCAGGCGCTGGACGGCTTCACCGGGCCGGTGGGCTGGACGGACAAGGATTTCCTGCCCTTTGACTGGGGCTATTTCGCCTTTGTCCATGACAAGGGCGTGGTGACCGATCCGCCCGCGAGCTTCGGGGATCTGATCGCCTCGGACCTCAAGATCATCATCGAAGACCCGCGCGCCTCCACCCCCGGCCTTGGCCTGCTGCTCTGGGTCAAGGCGGCCTATGGCGCGCGCGCGGGCGAGATCTGGCGCGGGCTTGCGCCGCATATCGTCACCGTCACCAAGGGCTGGTCCGAGGCTTACGGACTGTTTCTCGAGGGCGAGGCCGACATGGTGCTCTCCTACACCACCTCGCCGCTCTATCACCTGATCGCCGAGCAGGATGATTCCAAGGGCGCGGCGCTGTTTGACGAGGGCCATTACATGCAGGTCGAGGTGGCGGGCAGGATCGCGGGCAGCGATCAGCCGGAACTGGCCGAGGCCTTCCTCGCCTTTGTCCGCTCGCCGGCCTTTCAGAAGATCATCCCCACCAGCAACTGGATGTATCCGGCCTTCCTGCCCAGGGAAGACTGGCCCGAGGGCTTTGCCGAGGCGCCGATGCCGGCCAAGGGGCTGATGTTCGGCCCCGAAGAGGCGGTGGAGATGCGCGAGCAAGCGCTGGGCGAATGGCTCGACGCCCTTTCGCAATAAGCCGGGTCACGCTGGCGGGCGCGGCGGCGCTGGGGCTGGTGCTGGCGCTCGTGCTGGGCACGCTTGCGGCGGTGGCGCTGCGCGCCGATGCGGCCGGCGGGCTGCGGGCGGCCGACTGGGCGGCGCTGCGCTTCACGCTTTTGCAGGCGAGCCTCTCGGCCGGCCTCAGCGTCACCCTCGCCGTACCGCTCGCGCGCGCGCTTTCGCGGCGCAGCTTTGCCGGGCGCGGGCTGCTGATCACCCTGATGGGCGCGCCCTTCATCCTGCCGGTGATCGTCGCGGTGCTGGGGCTTCTGGCGGTATTCGGCCGCGCGGGGCTGGTCAATGCGGCGTTGGGCCGGGCCGGGCTCGGGCCGGTCTCGATCTACGGGCTCGAAGGCGTGGTGCTGGCGCATGTGTTCTTCAACCTGCCGCTGGCCACCCGCCTGATCCTGCAGGGCTGGCAGGAGGTGCCGGGAGAGCATTTCCGCCTCGCCGCCTCGCTGGGCTTCTCCGCCCGCGACGTGGCGCGCCGGATCGAGTGGCCGATGCTGCGCGCGGTGCTGCCGGGGGCCTTTCTGGTGGTGTTTCTGGTCTGCCTGACCTCGTTCGCGGTGACACTGACCATGGGCGGCGGGCCGCGGGCGACCACTTTGGAACTGGCGATCTACCAGGCGGTGCGGCTTGACTTCGACCTCGGCCGCGCGGCACTGCTGGCGCTGCTGCAACTGGCGCTGGGCGTGGGGGCCGCGCTGCTGGCGCTGCGCTTCGGCCTGCCCGAGGCGGGGCTCGGCGCGGGGCTCGACCGGCCGGCGCGCCGCTGGGAGGCCGAAAGCCTCGCCCTGCGGCTCTGGGACGGGCTGCTGATCGCGCTGGGCGCGGCCTTTCTGCTGGTGCCGCTTGGCGCGGTGGTGGCGCGCGGACTGCAGGGGCTCATGGCGCTCCCGCCCGGGCTCTGGGCGGCCGCGCTGCGCTCGCTCGCCGTGGCGCTGGGCGCCACCGCGCTGACGCTCGCGCTGGCACTGTCGATCGCCGCCCTTGCGGTGCTGCGGCGGGTTCCGGTGGCAGGCGCTGCGGGGGTTCTGGGCCTCGCCGCCTCGCCGCTGATGATCGGCACCGGCCTGTTCATCCTCATCAACCCGCTGGCGGACCCGGCGCGCTTTGCGCTCGTGGTCACCGGCGCGGTCAACGCGCTGATGGCGCAGCCCTTCGTTCTGCGCGGCCTGCTGCCGGCGCTGGCGCGCATCGAAGCCGATTACGGGCGGCTGGCGGATGCGCTGGGGATGCGGGGAGCCGCGCGCCTGCGCCTTCTGTGGTGGCCGCGCCTGCGCCCGGTGCTGGGCTTTGGCGCGGGGCTCACGGCGGCGCTGTCGATGGGCGATCTCGGCGTGGTCGCGCTCTTTGCCGCGCCGGAGCAGGCGACGCTGCCCTTGCAGATGTATCGGCTGATGGGCGCTTACCAGATGCAGGCGGCGGCCGGCGCGGGGCTGGTGCTGCTGGCGCTTTCGCTGGGGCTGTTCCGGCTGTTTGACCGGGGAGGGCGCGGGAATGCTCGCCTTTGACAAGGTATTGATCCGGCAGGGAGATTTCTCGCTTGCCGCCGACTTCGAGGTGACCGGCGGGCAGATCGTGGCGGTGCTCGGCCCCTCGGGCGCGGGCAAGTCCACCCTGCTTTCGGCGCTGGCGGGCTTCCTGCCGCTCGCCCGAGGGCGAATCCTGTGGCGGGGGCGCGACATTACCCCCCTGCCCCCGGCAGAGCGGCCCATGTCGATCCTGTTTCAGGATGGCAACCTGTTTCCCCATCTGAGCGCGCGGCAGAATGTCGGGCTGGGGCTGCGGCCCGATCTGCGGCTGGGCGCAGAGGATTGGCGCCAGGTGGAGGGGGCGCTGGAGCGGGTCGGCATGGCCGGGCTCGG
>JALWTH010000331.1 GCA_027082975.1 Paracoccaceae bacterium
CGCGGTCGGCAAATAGGGCGCCGTTGAAATAGGCCTGGGCGGGGGGGCCGTGGGCCACGCTTATTTGCGCCAGATCGGCGTCGAGCTCCTCGGCCACCAGCGCCGCCAGCGTGGTCTGCACCCCCTGGCCCATCTCCGCGCGCGGCACGATCACGGTGATCCCGTCGCGGCCGATCACCAGCCACGGGTTCAGCGCCGCCCTGCCGCTGCCGGGCGCCGGGTGCAGGGGATTGGCGGGGGTGCGCAGGGCCTGCCAGGCGCCAAAGGCGACGCCCCCGGTTACGGCGACCGAGCCGATCAGGAAGCTGCGGCGGGCGATCGTGCGGAGTTTCGGCATGGCTCAGCCCTCCCCTTCGCCGCGCAGGGCGGCGGCGGCGGCGTGGATGGCGGCGCGGATGCGCGGATAGGTGCCGCAGCGGCAAAGGTTTCCGGCCATGGCCTGGTCGATCTCTTCGTCGCTGGGCTCGGGGTTATTGGCAAGCAAATCAGCCGCCTGCATGATCTGGCCGGACTGGCAGAAGCCGCATTGGGCGACCTGATGGGCGACCCAGGCTTGCTGCAGGGCGCTCATCGCCTCGGGGGAGCCCAGGCCTTCGATCGTGGTCACCGGTCCGTCCACATCGGCAAGCGCCAGCTGGCAGGAGCGCACCGCCTGCCCGCCCACATGCACCGTGCAGGCGCCGCAGGCGGCCACGCCGCAGCCATATTTGGTGCCCGTCAGCCCCAGCGCATCGCGCAGTACCCAGAGCAGCGGCACGTCGCCGGGCAGATCCACCCGGTGCGCGGTGCCGTTGACGATGATTTCCGTGGCCATGAGCACCTCCACCTTAGCCGAGACCGAGCCCGATACGCTCGCCGCCACCATAGGCGGGCGAAGGCCGGGCGCAAAGCGACAAAACCGTGAAGGCTCATCCGCGCCCGGCCATGAAGGCCTGGAGCCGCTTCAGCCCCTCGGCGATCTCGTCGCTGGCGCGGGCATAGGAAAAGCGCAGGGTCCGATGCCCGCGCGCGGGGTCGAAATCGAGCCCCGGCGTCACCGCCACCCCGGCCTCGCGCAGGATCTCGGCGGCGAATGCGCGGCTGTCCTCGGTATGTGCGCGCACATCCGCATAGATGTAAAACGCCCCGTCCGGCGGCGCAAAGGCGCTGAAACCCGCGCGCGGCAGGCCTTCGAGCATCAGCCGGCGGTTCTCGCCGTAGGTCGCGCGCATCGCCTCGCATTCGTCGCGCGCCTCCAGTGCCCCGATGGCGGCAAGCTGGCTCACATGGGGCGCGCAGATGAACATGTTCTGCGCCAGGCGCTCGACCGTGCGCACATGGTCCGGCGGCACCACCATCCAGCCCACCCGCCAGCCGGTCATGGAGAAATATTTGGAAAAGGAATTGATCACATAGACATCGTCGCTGATCTCCAGCGCCGAGACCGCGCGCGCCTCGTAATGCAGCCCGTGATAGATCTCGTCGGAGATGAAGGCGGCGCCGCGCGCGCGCGCCGCGTCAATCAGCCGCTCCAGCGCGGGGCGCTCGAGCATGGTGCCGGTGGGATTGGCGGGCGAGGCGACGATCAGCCCGTCGAGCGCCTCGGGCAGGTCTTCGGGCACCGGCTGCAGGCCGTTTTCGGCGCGCGCCGGGATGCTGACGGGCGCAAGCCCCAGCGCGGTCAGGATATGGCGGTAGGAGGGATAGCCCGGCGCGGCCAGCCCGACCCGCGCGCCGCTGTCGAACAGCGCCGTGAAGGCCAGCACGAAGGCGCCCGAAGAGCCCGCCGTGACCACCACCCGGGCCGGGTCCAGATCGAGACCGTACCAGTCCTTGTAAAGGCTTGCGATGCCCTCGCGCAGGGCCGGCAGGCCCAGCGCCACGGTGTAGCCGAGCGCGTCTGCCTCCAGCGCCCCGGCCACCGCTTCGCGGGCCGCGCGCGGGGCCGGGGTCGAGGGCTGGCCCACCTCCATGTGGATGATGTGGCGCCCGGCCGCCTCTTCGCGCCGGGCCGCCTCCATCACGTCCATCACAATAAAGGGATCGACCGCGCCGCGCCTTGAAGTTTTCATGCCTGTCCTCCAGTCTCGGCCAGAGGTCGCACCGGCGGCGGGCGGTGTCAATCCCGCAGACAATCCCGCAGGCCGGCGCTCCTGCCCGCCGCTTGCAGCGGGCCGGGGCCTGTGCGAAACCGGCAAACGGCGCAGACGCGCGAAAGTCACCGCGGCCGCGGCCGCGCAGGAGGAGAAAACGATGATCAGACAGCTTTTTTCGGCGCTCGGCGCTGTGTTGGCCCTGTCGCTGGCCCTGCTCGCCAGCCCGGCGGCGGCGACGGACCTCACCAACATGAGCGACGCCGAGCGCGAGGCCTTCGGCGAAGCGGTGCGCGCCTATCTGCTGGAAAACCCGGAAGTGCTGATGGAGGCGATCGCGGTGCTCGAGCAGCGCCAGGCCGAGGCCCAGGTGGCAAATGACGCCGACCTGATCGCGGTCAATGCCGAGGAGATCTTCAACGACGGCTATTCGGCGGTGCTGGGCAACCCGCAGGGGGATGTGACCATCGTCGAATTCCTCGACTATCGCTGCGGTTTCTGCAAGCGCGCCTTTCCCGAAGTCAAGGAGCTGATCGAGAGCGACGGCAATATCCGCTTCATCGTCAAGGAATTCCCGATCCTGGGCGACGACAGCGTGCTGGCCTCGCGCTTCGCCATTTCCGCCCTGATCCTCCATGGCGAAGAGGCCTATGCGCGGCTGCATGACGCCCTGATGCAGATGCGCGCAAACGTGTCCGAGGAATCGCTCATCGCCACCGCCGAGGGGCTGGGGCTCGACGGGCAGGCGATCCTGGACGGGATCGGCAATCCGGTCGTGGATCAGATCATCGGCGCCAATCACGGCCTCGCCCAGCGCCTGCAGATCACCGGCACGCCGGGCTTTGTCATCGGCAACCAGATGCTGCGCGGCTATGCGCCGCTGGAGGCGATGCGCCAGATCGTCGCCGATGCGCGCAAGGCGCAGGAAGGCTGAGGCTGCGGGCGTGCCCTGGCCGCGGGCGCTGTGGCTTGCCGCCGTGCTGGCGCTGCTGGGCGCGTTGCTCCCGGCCGGCGCCCAGGAAGCGGCCGGGAGCAACGCGCCCAGC
>JALWTH010000332.1 GCA_027082975.1 Paracoccaceae bacterium
GCTGCATCCGGAAATCGCCGATGGCGTGTTTCATTTTCAGGGCGACTCGGATGCGCTGATCGTGCGCGGGCTGATTGCGCTTTTGCACGCGCTTTACGACGGGTTGCCGGTGGCGGAGGCGGCAAAGGTGGATGCGCGCGCCGAACTCGCGCGGCTGGGGCTGACCGATCACCTGTCGGCGCAGCGCTCCAACGGATTGCGCGCCATGGTCGACCGGCTGCGCGCGCTGGCCGCCGAGGCGGCCGAGGCGACGGGCTGACCTGCCTTACCCGCGCGCGGCTTCGGCCAGCGCGGTTTCAAGGTCGCCATAGCCGGTCTGGCGCCGCTCATAGGCCAGCCCCAGCCGCGCTGCCGCGTCGCGGGCGCGGCGGTCGAGCTCCGGGTCCCGGGTCTGGGCCAGATAGACCAGCTTTTCATAATTGCCGAAATAGGTGTCGCGCAGATCCGGGTAACGATCGAGCCCCAGCGGCCGGATTACGAAAGCCTCGAACTGGCGAGCCAGGAAATCGGTCAGGTAAAAGGTGGTGATCTCGTCCTCGCCATGGGCGGCGAAGGTCGCGTTTCCCTCGAAAAAACTGTAGCAATGCGGGCCCTCGATCATCCCGACCCCCAGCCGGTCGCAAGCCTTTTGCAAGGCACCGCCCGTGCCGCAATCGGCATAGGCAACAAAGATGGTTTCATAATCGTCCCGGTGCCTTGCCACCAGATCTTCAACCCCTTTGGCAATCTGCTCGGGGGTGTTGTGCCAGATCGCCGGCAGGCAGGTCAGGCGCACATGGCCCCAGCCATTTGCCCGGATCAGCGCAGTGATCTCGTGGGCCAGCGCGCCGCAGGCAATGACCAGCAGGCGGCCGGGACCGGTGGTCGGCAGCCCTTCCAGAGTCAATCTTTCGTCGTCAAGCGCAGGAGGCCGCGCTGCAGGCTGGCTCATTTGGAATGCCCGCGCGCCAGCGCGCGCCCGGCCAGGGCCGCCAGCATTGCCAGCGGAATGATTGCGCGCAGGGTGGTGCCGTCCAGGTGGTCGCTCTCGATGGCAAGCACCAGCACCCAGATTGACAGGCCGGCCGCGCCAATGACCAGCGCCAGCAGCAATGCGAATTTCACGGGGGACATGGCGGGTTCCTCATCCTTCGGCCGTCATAACGTAAGGCCGCGCGCACGGCCCCGCAAGACTGCTTGCAAGACGACCCGCTCAGATCCCGCTCAGGCGCTCATCCGGTTGTGCTTGCGCAGCATGTATTCCTTGGCGGTTTCAACCGCGACGGCGGCATCTCGGCAGTAGCTGTCGGCGCCGATCGCCTTGGAAAACTCCTCGTTCAGGGGGGCGCCGCCCACCAGCACGATATACTCATCGCGCTTGCCCTGATCGACCAGCGTATCGATCACCACCTTCATGTAGGGCATGGTCGTGGTGAGCAGCGCGGACATGCCCAGAATGTCGGCCTGTTCGCGCTCCAGCGCGTCCAGGTAATCCTCGACCGGGTTGTTGATGCCCAGATCGACCACCTCGAAACCGGCGCCCTCCATCATCATCGCCACCAGGTTCTTGCCGATGTCGTGGATGTCGCCCTTGACCGTGCCAATGACCATCTTGCCCATGCGCGGCGCGCCGGTTTCAGCAAGAAGCGGCTTCAGGATCGCCATGCCGCCTTTCATCGCATTGGCGGCCTGCAGGACTTCCGGCACGAACAGGATGCCGTCGCGAAAGTCGATGCCGACGATGGTCATGCCGGCCACCAGCGCCTCGGTCAGCACCTGGTAAGGCTCCCAGCCGCGCTCCAGCAGGATGTTCACGCCTTCCTCGATCTCCTCGCGCAGACCGTCATACAGGTCGTCATGCATCTGTTCGACCAGTTCCGCGTCGGAAAGCTCGCTCAGGATGATGTCGTCGTCTTGGTCATCGGACATGGCCGGCTCCGGTCAGATAGGGCCCGTTCGGGCGGTTCGCTTCAGTCAATCCTTGCGCCATTTCGGCGCGGCGGGTCGCCGGATTGCGACAGGGATTTGCCGCTTACCGACCAAATGGCGCGCCATCAGGCCCTTAGCGGCGACGCCTGCGGGTCCGCCGGGCCTGGGGCGCATCCGCCTCGGTCCCGTCGGAGGCCGAGGAAAAGCCGCCCAGGCGCGTCGTGATTTCATCCAGCGAGGGCCGCGCGGCCCTGGGCCGGGTTTCGAGCGCCTCGCGCATGGCGACCAGGTGTTCGGGCAGTGTGCCGCAGCAGCCGCCGATGATGCGCGCGCCGCAATCGCGCGCCAGCACCGCATAGTCAGCCATCAGTTCGGGCGTGCCGTCATAATGGATATGCCCGTGCACATATTTCGGAATGCCGGCATTGCCCTTGGCCACGATCGGTCGCTCGCTCCCCTGTGCGACAAAGCCCAGCACGGTGCGCAGCAGGTCCGCCGCGCCAACGCCGCAATTGGCGCCAAAGGCGATCGGCGGGTTGGGCAGGCTTTCGACCAGGCGCGCCAGCGCTTCGCTGGTCACGCCCATCATGGTGCGCCCGGCAGTGTCAAAGCTCATGGTGCCGACCCAGGGCATGCCGGCCAGGCGCGCAGCTTCCGCCGCCGCCTGATATTCCTCGGCCGCCGAAATGGTTTCCACCCAGAGCACATCAACGCCGCCTTCTTTCAGCCCCTCGGCCTGTTCATGGAACATCTCGACCGCGATTTCATGGGTCAGCGACCCCATCGGCGCCATGATTTCACCGGTCGGCCCCATCGAGCCCGCCACGATCACCTCTCGCCCCGAAGCGTCGGCTACTTCGCGCCCCAACTCGGCGGCGGCGCGGTTCAATTCACGCACCCGCCCCTCGGCGCCATGCAGTTTCAGCCGCGCCGCATTGCCGCCAAAGGAATTGGTCAGGAACAGGTCCGAGCCGGCACCGACCGCGCCCTGGTAGAGCGCGCGGATTTTGTCGGGCGCGTCAATGTTCCACAGCTCGGGGGCTTCACCCGCGCTCAGCCCCATGTTGAACAGGGTGGTGCCGGTGGCGCCATCGGCCATCAGCCAGTCGCGGGTGGCCAGCGCCTTGGTCAGTGCATCGGTCATGGTGTCAATCCGTTCGTGCAAGAGGGGCGGAAAATTCCCCTGCCTCCTGCCACGGATCAGA
>JALWTH010000333.1 GCA_027082975.1 Paracoccaceae bacterium
ATGGCGCACGACAGCCGGCGAAGGGCGCGAAAGCCCACCGGAGCGATTTGATCACATGGACTTTTTCCCGTTAAGCGCGTAACCGGGGCATATGACCTCCCTGCCGAGCCCCGTCTTTCTCAGCCGCACCACCCCGCCGCATATCGCCACCCTGATCGTGCTGAGCGGTCTCGGCGCGCTGTCGATGAACGTGTTTCTGCCCTCGCTGCCGGCCATGGCGGCGGATTTCGGCGCGCCCTATCGCACGATCCAGCTTTCGGTGGCGCTCTACCTGGTGATGGCGGCGGTGGGGCAGGTGATCCTCGGGCCGGTCTCCGACCGCTTCGGGCGCCGGCCGGTGATGCTCTGGGCGATCGTCCTGTTCATGCTCGCCACGGCGGGCTGCCTGCTGGCGCCCGATGTCCGGGCCTTTCTCGGCTTTCGCATGGCCCAGGCGGTGATCGTGGCCGGGCTGGTGCTCTCGCGCGCGGCGGTGCGCGACATGGTGCCCACCGCCGAGGCCGCCTCGATGATCGGCTATGTGACCATGGGCATGTCGCTGGTGCCGATGGCAGCACCCATGCTCGGGGGCGCGCTGGGCCAGGCGCTTGGCTGGCGGGCGAATTTCTGGCTGCTGCTGGCAGGCGGCGCGCTGGCCCTGTGGCTGACCTGGCGGGACATGGGCGAGACCTGCGCGCGCGAGGCGGGGGGCTTTCGCGCCCAGCTCGGCGCCTGGCCCGAACTGCTCGCCTCGCAGAGCTTCTGGGGCTATTGCCTGGCGGCGGCCTTTGCCTCGGGCAGCTTCTTTGTCTATCTGGGCGGCGCGCCCTTCATCGGCAGCGAAGTCTACGGGCTGGACCCGGCCTGGCTGGGCTTCCTGTTCGGCGCCCCGGCGCTGGGCTACCTGGTGGGCAATTACCTCTCCGGGCGCCACTCGGTGCGGCTCGGGGTGAACCGGATGCTGCTGCTGGGCACGGCGATCCCCGCGGCCGGGCTGCTCGCGGCGCTGGCGCTGTTTGGCGCCGGAAAGGGCTCGGCGGAGCTGTTCTTCGGCTTCATGACCGTGGTCGGGCTGGGCAACGGGCTGACCCTGCCCAATGCCAATGCCGGGATGCTCGGCGTGCGCCCGCGCCTGGCCGGCAGCGCCTCGGGCCTGGGCGGGGCGATCACCATCGGCGCGGGGGCGGCGCTGTCGGCCTTTGCGGGCCGGCTGCTCGGCCCCGGGAGCGGGGCGCTGCCGCTCCTGGGGCTGATGCTGGCCTGCGCGCTGCTGTCGGTGCTGTCGGCGCTCTGGGTGATCCGGGGCGCCCGGCCCGGAATGGCCGCGCCCTGAAGCCGGCAGGCGATGGGCGGCGACGCCGGCGGCGCTTGTCCGCGCGGGTTTGCAAATGCTAGGGCCTGTTGACAATCATGCTTGCGCACCGGCGCGTGCCCATTTTGCCGGAGAAATCCGGTGTTTTGGCGCCGCGATCTGGTGGATCGGAAGGCGAAACACCGGATTTCTCCGGCAAAATGCGCCGCGTCCCCGTGGGATTCGATCATTTTTCGCCATCGCGGCGTTAATTCTGCTTGAAAGGGGGCCACCCTGTCTGCGCAGAATTGCCTGGCGCTGGCGAAAAATGATTCGAACCGGTGCCCAAGAATGATTGTCAACAGGCCCTAGACAGGCGACGAGCAAATCTGCGAAGAGGCCGCATATGGCGCAACAGAAACTCTATGCCGGCGCCCGCCTGCGCGAGATCCGCACCGGGCTGGGGCTGACCCAGAAGGCCTTTGCCGAGAAGCTGGCCGTGTCGCTCCCTTACCTCAACCAGATGGAAAACAACAAGCGCCCGGTCTCCGCCGGCGTGGTGCTGGCGCTGGCGCAGGAATTCGGCTTCGACGTGGCCCAGCTTTCCACCGGCGACAGCGAGCGCCTGGTCAGCGACATGCGCGAGGCGCTGGCCGATCCGGTATTCGGCGAGGCCGGCCCGCCGCTTGCCGATCTGCGCCTGGTCGCCTCCAACGCCCCGGCCGTGGCGCGCGCCTTTCTCGAGTTGCACCGGGCCTATCGCCAGACCCACGAGCGGCTGGCCTCGCTCGACGAGGCGCTGGGCCGCGACGGCGCCTCCCCGGCCCTGAGCCCCTGGGAGGAGGTGCGCGACTTCTTTCACTATTGCGACAATTACCTCGATGCCGTGGACCGCGCCGCCGAGCATTTCGCCCGCGACGGCGACCCGATCGCCGCCGCCATGGCGCTGCTCGAAGACATGAAGATCACCGTGCAATATACGGAAAGCGAACAGATTCGCGGCTTCAGCCCCGGGGTTCGAAAAGTGAAACTTTCGACCTTCACCCCCAGGGCCACCCAGCGCTTCCAGCTTCTGCACCAGATTGCCCTGCTTGCACAAAACGAACTTCTGGCAGCCACTCTCGACCTCGCCCGCTTCCGCACCGAGGAAGCCCGGGCGATCGCCAGGATCGGGCTCGCCAACTATTTCGCCGGCGCCGCGCTGATGCCCTACACCCGCTTTCTGGAAGCCGCGCAAAAGACCCGCCACGACCTCGAGCGCCTCGCCGACATGTTCGGCGCCTCGATCGAGCAGGTGGCGCACCGGCTCTCCACCCTGCAGCGGCCGGGGGCGAAGGGGATCCCGTTCTTTTTCGTGCGGGTCGATCAGGCCGGCACCATCACCAAGCGCCACTCGGCAACGCGCCTGCAATTCGCCCGCTTCGGCGGCGCCTGCCCGCTGTGGAACGTGCACCAGGCCTTCGAGACCCCGGGCCGCTTTTTGCGCCAGCTGGCCGAGACCCCGGACGGGGTGCGCTACCTGTGCCTGGCGCGCGACGTGTCCAAGTCCGGCGGTTCCTTCACCGCCCCGGTGCGCCGCTACGCGATCGGGCTGGGCTGCGAGCTGCGCCACGCCGAAGCGCTGGTCTATGCCGACGGGCTCGACCTCGCCGATGCCCGCGCCTTCGAGCCGATCGGCATTTCCTGCCGCATCTGCGAGCGCCGCCACTGCCACCAGCGCTCGGTGCCGCCGCTCGAACACCGCCTGCGGGTGAACCCGGATGCGCGCGGGGTGCTGCCCTACGAGATCGAGCGCTGATGCGCCGGCTGTTGCTCCTTGCGCTCCTGCTGCTGGGGGGCGGCGCGGCGGTGGCGATGAATGCCGAGCGGCTGCTGGTCTTTTTCTTCGATCCCGAGCGTGTGGCGCCCGGGGATGCGCGCCTGCAGGAGGTGGAGTGGCAGGCCCCCGGCGGCGCAAGGCTGGTGCTCTGGGTCGCCCGGCCCGCGCCGGGGCGGGTGAGCGTGCTCTATTTTCACGGCAATGCGGGCAATCTCGCCACCCGCGAAGCGCGCTTTCGCTGGTTTCTCGACCGGGGCTTCGGGCTGGTGGCGATGGCTTACCCCGGCTCCTCGGGCAGCACCGGCCCGCTTTCGAGCGACGCGATCAATGCCGATGCCCGCGCGCTTTACGATGCCCTGCCGGCGCTGATCGGCACCGGGAAAGGCACCCGGGCAGGCACCGGCGCAGGTACCGGCGCAGGTACCGGCACCGCTACCGGCCCCGCACGCCTGCCGGTCGCGCTCTATGGCGAGAGCCTCGGCACCGGCGTGGCGCTGGAACTGGCCGCCGCGCTGCCCGCGGGCGACGCCCCCGCCGGGGTGGTGCTGGAGGCGCCCTACAGCTCGATCCTCGATGTGGGCAAGCGCCAGTATCCGCTCCTCGCGCCCTATCTGCATTACCTGGGCGATCCCTGGGTCAGCCACGACAATATCCGCCACCTCACCGCCCCGCTGCTGATCCTGCACGGCACGCAGGACCGCACCATCCCGCCCGACATGGGCCAGGCGCTGTTCGACCTCGCCCCGGGGTCGGACAAGCGCCTGCTGCTGGTGGAGGGCGCGGGGCATACGGATGTCTGGCAACCCGCCGCCAAACGCGCCCTTGCCCGCTTCCTCGCCCGCCTGTAAACAGCCACAAACAACAGAAAACAGGGAATTTGCATGGAACTGAGCGGCACCCAGGAAATCGCCGCCGACCGCGAAACGGTCTGGGCGCATCTCAATTCGGCCGAGACGCTGGCCGCCTGCATCCCCGGCTGCGAAGAGCTGGTCGGCAGCCCCGAAGAGGGCTTTGACGCGGTGGTGGTGCAGAAGGTCGGCCCGGTGAAGGCGAAGTTCAGGGGCCGGGTCGAGCTTTCCGACATCACCCCGATGCAGAGCTACCGGCTGAGCGGAGAGGGCAAGGGCGGCGTGGCGGGATTTGCCAGGGGCGGGGCCTTCGTGACGCTGAGCGACGGCGAAGAGGGCGGCACGCTGCTTGCTTACGAGGTGGAGGCGCGCGTGGGCGGCAAGCTTGCGCAGCTGGGCAACCGGATCATCCTGGGCTTCGCCCGCAAGATGATCGCGAGATTCTTCGAGCGCTTCGGCGAGGTGGTCGAGGAAAGCGGCGAAGCGGCGGAGGGCTAGGCTCAGGACCCATCAATCCCGCGCCTCAAGCTACCCTTCGGGTCCGGCGGATTTGCTCCCTGAATGCGTTACAAGGCCTTGAAATAGAATTACTATTCCTGCGGTCTTGCGCCTGTTCAGAAAGCAAATCTGCCGGACTGTGAACGTGGGATTGATGGGTCCTGCGCCTGGCAGGGCATGCGGCCGCCCGGGTGGGCGCGAATGCGCCCGCCGTGGGGCGGGCGGGCGCATGCCCGGGCCGCCAAAGCGCCCCGGGCGAAGTGAAGGCAATCAGCGTGAAAAGGCCCGATAATCCCGCCACCCGCGCCCGCAGGGCGCGCCCCCGAGAAGCGCAAATTTTCCGCGAAAATTTGCCCGCCCTCACCCGTCGCGCCCCAGCAGCACCGCCAGCGCCGCGAGGCTCAGCGCCACCCCGCCCAGCACCGCCGGCCTGGGCGCCCCGTGGCCCAGCGCCATCTCCCACAGGATCACCCAGGAGGGGGTGAGGTAGGTATAGGCCAGCACCTTGGACGAGGGCAGGCGCATCGCCGCGAACTGCACCAGCGCAAAGGTGGTGGTGGTGGCAAACACCATCAGGTAGCCCAGCACCCACCAGACCCGCCCCGGCAGCGCCGCCCATTGGGTGGTCGCGAAATCGCGCCCGGCATAGACCGCCAGCACCAGCGCGCCGCCCACCAGCACGCCGAAAGTCGCGGCCAGCGCGCCTTCGCCCCGGTTCAGCCGCCGCAGCAGCGGCACATAGAGCGCGTGCAGGAAGCTGCCGGCCAGAAACAGCGCCTCGCCGCGCCCCAGCCGAAAGGCCAGCAGCGCCGCCAGATCGGCGCGAAAGATCACCCAGACCGCCCCCGCCGCGCCGAGGCTCAGCGCCGCCCAGACCCGCGCCGGGGTGCGCTGGCCCAGCACCGGGCGCGCCAGCAGCGCGCTCATCAGCGGGGTGAGCGTGAACACGGCCGCGAGCGAGACCGGCGCCGCGAGCCTGAGCGCTTCGAACATGGCCACGAAATAGCCGGCGAAGATCGCCCCGAGCAGCAGGAAGCGCCAGGGCGCGGCCAGCCTCAGCCCCGCGCGCCCCCGAAGCGCCAGCACCAGCGCGCCCATCAGGCAGGCCCCGAGCGCGAAGCGCAGCAGCATCAGCACCCCCGGCGCGATGTCGCCCGCCACCAGCGCGCCAAAGGAGAAGCTCCCCGCCACCAGCAGCGAAAAGGCAAACATCGCCAGATGCCCCTGCCAGGCCGCCCGGCGCGCCCGGTACGCCTGCCGCTCCGCCTCTCTTGCCTTCATCCGCTGCCCCATTGCACTCACCGCCGTTTTACGCGAAACATCCGCGACAGCAAGGGAGCCCCGCATGAGCCGCATCGAAAAGAAATTCGCCGACCTGAAAGCCGAGGGCAAGGCCGCGTTCGTCGCCTATATCATGGCCGGGGACCCGGACGAAGCCACTTCGCTCGAAGTCATGCGCGGCCTGCCCGGCGCCGGGGTCGATATCATCGAGCTGGGCCTGCCCTTCACCGACCCGATGGCCGACGGCCCCACCATCCAGCTGGCCGGCCAGCGCGCGCTCGCTGCCGGCATGACGCTGAAAAAGACCCTCGCCATGGCGGCCGAATTCCGCAAATCCGACGACACCACCCCGATCGTGCTGATGGGGTACTACAACCCGATCTACAACCACGGGGTCGAGAGCTTCCTGCAAGACGCCAAAGCCGCCGGGATCGACGGGCTGATCGTGGTGGACCTGCCGCCGGAAGAGGATGACGAACTCTGCCTCCCGGCCCAGCAGGCGGGGCTGAATTTCATCCGGCTGGCCACCCCCACGACCGACGACAAGCGCCTTCCCAAGGTGCTCACCAACACCTCGGGCTTTCTCTATTACGTCTCGATCACCGGCATCACCGGCGCCGCCGCAGCCGAGGCCGAGACGGTCGCCCCGGAAGTCGCCCGCATCAAGGCCGCAAGCGATATCCCGGTGGTGGTGGGCTTTGGCATCAAGACCCCCGAATCCAGCCGCGCCATCGCCTCGGTGGCCGACGGGGCGGTGGTCGGCTCGGCCATCGTCGAGCGGATCGGGCGCGGCGAAAGCCCCAGGGACGTGCTCGCCTTTGTCAAAAGCCTCGCCGAGGGGGCGCATTCGGCCTGAGCCGCGGCGAATTTTCTCTCGAAAATTCGTGCCTCCGGCGGGAGTTTTTGTGGAAAGATGAAAGGGGGCAGGCAGGGAGCGCGGCCCAGCTTGCCATTTGCCGGCCCTCATGCGAACCTGCCGTCTCAGCCAATCGGGCAAACAGGCAAACAGATGCAGAATCAGAAGTCGGCTTCGGCCGTGCAGGAGGGGCGGCGCAGCGCCCTGCCGCAAGTTACCGAAACCCGCAATCCGGGGACGGGGCTCGACATGGACTGGCTCGGCGCCGTCGCCGTCAACACCTCCGCCGTCGAGCGCCGCGCGGCCAGCCTGCCCGCCCGCCGCTCGGTCAAGAAGGAATATCAGGCCGCCTGGCTGCTCAAGGCCGTGAGCTGCATCGACCTGACCACGCTTTCGGGCGATGACACGCCGGGCCGGGTCAGGCGCCTGGCCATGAAGGCCCGCCAGCCGGTGCGGCGAGACCTGCTTGCCGCGCTCGGCATGGAGGGGCTCACCACCGGCGCGGTCTGTGTCTATCACGAGATGATCGCCCCGGCGCTGGAGGCGCTCGAGGGCACAGCCATCCCCGTCGCCGCCGTCTCCACCGGCTTTCCGGCCGGGCTCAGCCCGTTTCGCCTGCGCGTCGAGGAGATCCGCGAGAGCGTCGCCGCGGGCGCCCGCGAGATCGACATCGTGATCAGCCGTCGCCATGTGCTGACCGGCAACTGGCAGGAGCTTTACGATGAGGTCAAGACCTTTCGCGAGGCCTGCGGGCCGGCGCATATGAAGGCGATTCTCGCCACCGGCGAGCTTGGATCCTTACGCAACGTGGCGCGCGCGAGCCTTGTCAGCATGATGGCGGGCGCCGATTTCATCAAGACCTCCACCGGCAAGGAATCCGTGAACGCCACCCTGCCCGTCAGCCTGGTGATGATCCGCATGATCCGCGAATACCACCGGCGCACCGGCATCCGCGTGGGCTACAAGCCCGCGGGCGGTATTTCCAGGGCCAAGCAGGCGCTCACCTACCTGACGCTGATCAAGGAAGAGCTGGGCAATGAATGGCTCAGCCCGCATCTGTTCCGCTTCGGCGCCTCCAGCCTGCTCGGCGATATCGAGCGCCAGCTTGAGCACCATGTCACCGGCCACTACTCGGCCTCTTACCGCCACGCGATGGGATAAGCCCATGACCGTCAAGGACATTTTCGAAAGCATGGAATACGGCCCCGCCCCCGAAAGCGACGGCGAGGCACAGGCCTGGCTCGACGCCCACGACCGCCGCTTCGGTCTGTTCATCGCCGGCCGCATGACCGCACCGGGCGAGACTTTCGCCAGCATGAACCCCGCTACGGGCGAGGAACTTGCGCAGATCACCCAGGCCAGCGCCGATGACGTGGACGCCGCCGTGAGCACCGCCCGGCGCGCCTTCGGTCCGTGGTCGCGCCGCCCCGGGGCCGAGCGCGCCCGCATCCTTTACGCACTCGCCCGGCTGATCCAGAAACATTCGCGCCTGTTCGCGGTGCTGGAGACGCTCGACAACGGCAAGCCGATCCGCGAAAGCCGCGATATCGACATCCCCCTTGTCGCCCGCCATTTCTACTACCACGCGGGGCTCGCCCAGCTGGCCGACAGCGAGATGCGCGACCGCGCGCCGCTGGGCGTCGCGGGCCAGATCATCCCGTGGAACTTCCCGCTGCTGATGCTCGCCTGGAAAATCGCCCCGGCGCTGGCCATGGGCAATACGGTGGTGCTGAAGCCCGCCGAATATACCTCGCTCACCGCGCTGCTGTTTGCCGAGATCTGCGCCGAGGCGGGCGTGCCCGCGGGCGTCATCAACATCGTCACCGGCGACGGGCGCGTGGGCGAGGCCATCACCGCGCACCCGGATATCGACAAGATCGCCTTCACCGGCTCCACCGAGGTGGGCCGCATCATCCGCCGCGCCACCGCCGGGCGAGGCATCGCCCTGACGCTCGAGCTTGGCGGCAAGTCGCCTTATATCGTCTTTGACGATGCCGATCTCGACAGCGCCGTCGAGGGGCTGGTGGATGCGATCTGGTTCAACCAGGGCCAGGTCTGCTGCGCGGGCTCGCGCCTCTTGGTGGGCGAAAGTATCGCCGAGGATTTCCACGCCCGCCTCATCGCCCGCATGTCCCGCCTGCGCGTGGGCGACCCGCTCGACAAGGCGATCGACATCGGCGCGCTGGTGGATCCGGCGCAGGTCGCCCGCGTGGCGGGGCTGGTCGAGGCGCATGGCGGCGAGGGCGAAATCCACCAGCCCCCTTGCACGCTCCCCAATCGCGGCTGCTGGTATCCGCCCACGCTAATCACCGGCCTTACCAGCGCCAACCCATTGATGCAGAAGGAAATTTTCGGCCCCGTCCTGGTCTCCACCACGTTCCGCACCCCGGCCGAGGCGGTGGCGCTTGCCAACAATACCGCTTACGGCCTCGCCGCCTCGGTATGGTCGGAAAACATCAACCTCGCGCTCGACATCGCCCGGAAGCTCGCCGCCGGCGTGGTCTGGATCAACGGCACCAACATGTTCGACGCCGCCGCCCCCTTCGGCGGGGTGCGCGAATCGGGCTTTGGCCGCGAGGGCGGCTTCGAGGGGCTCGCCGCCTATTCGAAACCGCGCGTGAAAACCACGCCCGCGAGGCCCATCGCCCCCTTCCCGGCGCCCGAAAACGCGCAGGTGAACAGCCTCGACCGCACCGCCAAGTTCTACATCGGCGGCAGGCAGGCGCGCCCGGATGGCGGCTATTCGCGCGCCATATGGTCGAAGAGCGGCAAACTGCTGGGCCATGCGGGCCAAGCCAACCGCAAGGATATCCGCAACGCGGTGGAAGCCGCCCGCGCCGCCTCCGGCTGGGCGCGCACGACCGGCCACCTGCGCGCGCAGATCCTCTATTATATCGGCGAAAATCTCGACGCCCGCGCCGAGGAATTCGCCGCCCGGATCAACGCGCTGACCGGCAAACGCACCGGCGCGCGCGAGGTCGAGGCCGCCACAAGCCGCCTGTTCACCTATGCCGCCTGGGCCGACAAATACGACGGCGCCGCGCGCGGCGTGCCGATCCGCGGCACGGCGCTTGCCATGCGCGAGCCGGTGGGCGTGATCGGCGCCTTCTGCCCGGACGAAGCGCCGCTTCTCGGCCTCATCTCCCTGATGGCCCCGGCCATTGCCATGGGCAGCCGCGTGGTGCTGGTGGCAAGCCAGCCCTTCCCGCTCGCGGCCACCGATTTCTACCAGGTGCTGGAAACCTCTGACCTGCCCGCGGGCGTGGTCAACATCCTCACCGGCGACCATGCCGATCTCGCCCGCCCCCTTGCCGGCCATCTCGACGTGGATGCCCTCTGGTCCCATTCCGGCGCCGACATCTCGGCCCTGATCGAGCACGAAAGCGCCGGCAACCTCAAGCGCACATGGGTCAACCACGCCCGGAGCCGCGACTGGTTCGCCCCCGAGGCCGAGGGCCCCGAATTCCTCGAACACGCCACCGAGACCAAGACCGTCTGGATCCCCTACGGCGAATAGGCCTTTCATCTTTCTGCAAATACTCCCGCCGGAGGCACGATTTTTCGCAGAAAAATCGCCCCACCCGCGCCGTTTCACCCCAGCCCCTGCACGGTGACCAGCCGGGCCGCGCCATAGCCGTTGAAGCCGGTCCGGGTCACGCCGCTATAGGCACCCATGGCCTCGAACAGCACGAAATCCCCCTCGGCAATATCCTCGGGCAGCGCGTATTCGCCCGGCAGCCGGTCGAGCGAATCGCAGGTCGGCCCGTAGATCACCCGCGCCCGGCCCTCCCCGCTGCGCGGCCGCCCATCGGGCGCCAGCACTCGCACCCGGCGGCTCACCCCGAGCGCATTCAACCCCTCGCCCATGGAACCATAGACCCCATCGTTGAGAAACACCGCTCCGCATTCGCGCACCGCCTTGACCCGCGTCGCCAGCACATGGCTCTCGGCCACCAGCGCGCGGCCCGGCTCGCAGACAAGCGCCGGCGCCCGCGCCCCGAACGCCGCCGCCACCGCGCCCCGGATCGCCGCGAAGACCGCGCCGAGATCCGGCGCATCCCCCCGGTAATCGGCGGCAAATCCCCCGCCCACATTGAGCCGCCGAAGCGCCACGCCCGCCGCCCGCGCCACCTCGGCGCAGGTGGCGATATAGGCGGTCCAGGCCTCGGGCGCGGCGCATTGGGTGCCGGGGTGAAAGGTCATCGCCGGGCGAAAGCCGGCCTCCTCCACCGCCCGGAGAAGCTCCACGCAGCCGGCCGGATCCTCGCCGAATTTCTCGCCGAAATCGTATACCGCCCCGACGACCGGCAGGCGCAGACGCACCGCTACCTCGACGCCAGACCCCAGCCCCGCCGCCTCCAGCTTTGCGAGCTCCGACCGGCCGTCCACGGCATAGGACACCACCCCCGCCGCGCGCGCCCGCGCGATCTCGGCCGGGCTGCGCACCGGGTTGTTGTAATGCAGCGCCACATCCGCGCTCACCGCGCGCACCTTGTCGATCTCGGCGGGCGAAGCCACGTCAAAGCCCGCGATCCCCGCCCCGATCAGGTTCTCGATCACCGCCCGGGAATCATTGGCCTTGAGCGCATAGGTCACCGCCCCCGGGAAGCCCGCGCAAAAGTCCCGCACCACCCGCCGCAACACCCCCGGCGCGAAAAACAGCACCGGATCCTCCGGCGCCACGCTGACAAGATAGCTCTCGGGGCTGGCCCAGATCTCGGGATGTCGGCTCATGGGATACTTCCTCGCGCGCTGTTTGCCCTATCTTCCCCCGCAAGACCGTCGAAAACGAGTGGCATATTGTACAAAATGCGCTAGATTTCCGTCATATTCACCACTATAGCACACAAATGGACGAAACCGATCGCGCCCTTCTCACCCTGCTGCAGGAAAATGCCCGCCTGCCCGTGGCCACGCTGGCGCGCCGGCTGGGGCTGGCCCGCTCCACCGTGCAGGCGCGCATCGAGCGGCTGGAAGCGCGCGGCATCATCGCGGGCTACGCCCTGCGGCTGGGCGAAGAGGCAGATCCGGCCCGCATCCGCGCAACCGTGCTGGTCTGGCTCGAGCCCCGCGCCACCCCGGCCGTGCTCGCCCGCCTCAGAAGCCTTCCCCAGGTGCGCGCCGCCCATACCGCCTCGGGCCGCTTCGACATGGTGCTGGAAGTCGCCGCCCATTCCACCCGCGAGCTTGACGAAACCCTCGACCTGATCGGCGAAATCGAAGGCGTGCGCGGCTCCGAAAGCCTGATCCACCTCTCCACCCGCATCGACCGCCGCCCCTGAGCGCCCCTTTCATCTTGGTCCAAATACTCCCGCCGGAGGCACGATTTTTCGCAGAAAAATCGCCCCCGCCGCCCCCTTCCCCTTCCTGCTCCCATTCGCTAAACGGAGCCGGACGCAACCAGCCGAGGACGCCCCAATGGCCATGGAAAAGACCTTCGATCCGAAATCCGCCGAACCGCGCCTCTATCGGGCCTGGGAGCAGGCGGGCGCCTTCAGGGCCGGGGCCAACAAGTCGCGCGACGAGAGCTTCACCATCATGATCCCGCCGCCCAACGTCACCGGCGCGCTGC
>JALWTH010000334.1 GCA_027082975.1 Paracoccaceae bacterium
GGCGCATGCCGGGCCGCTGGCGGCCCGGCGGATGGTCGTGCCGACAAGGCGCGCCGCCGAACCGGCTCGGGCGGGGCGGGCAGGCGGCACGATTTGGCCGAAAAAACCGCGCCCATGTTTTGACCCCGGCGCGCCCAGCGCCTATATGGGGAGGAGCGAGGTAGCGGGGGCAGGCGTGCTCAGATTCATCTTGGGATTTTTCGGGGCGATTTTCACCTTCGTCACCCTGTCCATCTTCATGGGCGCGCTGCTGCTTGCGTCCATCTTCTGGACCTATGCGCAAGACCTGCCGAGCCACGAGCAGCTGGCCAATTACGCGCCCCCGGTGATCAGCCGCATCTATAGCGGCGAGGGGCGGCTGATGGACGAATTCGCCCGCGAGCGCCGCCTCTACACGCCCTCCGAGGAGATACCCGACCTGGTGAAATGGGCCTTCATCTCGGCCGAGGACAAGAATTTCTACCATCACAAGGGCTATGACCTGCGCGGCATCGTCGCCGCCGCGATCCAGGCGGCGCGGGGCGGGCGGCTCAGGGGGGCCTCGACCATCACCCAGCAGGTGGTGAAGAACTTCCTGCTCAGTTCGGACCGGCGCGCCGAACGCAAGATCAAGGAGCTGATCCTGGCGGTGCGCCTGGAGGCGGCGCTCACCAAGGACCAGATCCTGGGCCTTTATCTCAACGAGATCGACCTTGGCGTGCGCTCCTTTGGCGTCACCGCCGCGGCGCAGAGCTATTTCAACAAGACGCTGGACGAGCTTGCCCCCGAAGAGGCGGCCTTTCTGGCGATCCACCCCAAGGCGCCTTACAAGTACAACCCGGCGAAAAACTACGAAGGCGCGCTCGAGCGGCGCAATTACGTGCTGCGCGAGATGTATCAGAACGGCTACCTGACCCGCGAGCAATACGAGGCCGCGCGCGCCGCGCCGATCCGCACCGTGCAGACCGGCGACATCCCGTCGTTTCGCAGCCAGCTTCCGCCGCGCGACTATTTCACCGACGAGATCCGCCGCCAGCTGAGCCGCAATTTCGGCGAGGATGAGTTCTTCAACGGCGGGCTGGCGATCCGCGCCACCATGGACCCGGAGCTTCAGGCCAAGGCGGCCGAGGCGCTGCGCCGGGGGCTGGAGAAATTCGACCGCTCGCAGGGGCTCTGGCGGCCTACCGGGATCACGCTGAGCCCCGAGCAGATGGCCAGCGAAGAGGCCTGGCGCGCGGCGCTGGGGGAGGTGGACATGGCCCGCGACATTCCCGGCTGGCATGTCGCCGTGGTGCTGGAGGTGGGCGCGAAGGATGCGCGCATCGGCATCGAGGGCGTCGATGAGGTCGAGGGCGGCCACTGGATCCCGGCCAAGGACGTGACCTGGGCGCGCCGGCTCAACGAGGACGGCAGCAAGGGGCGCAAGGCGCGCGTGGCGGGCGATCTGGTGCGGCCCGGCGAGGTGGTCCATGTGCGCGCCATCACCCGCGACAGCGACGGCAGCTTCATCCGCTGGAGTCTGCGCCAGATCCCCGAGCTTCAGGGCGCCTTCATGGCGATGGATGTCAATACCGGCCGGGTGCTGGCCATGCAGGGGGGCTTCAGCTACCAGCAATCGGTGTTCAACCGGGCGACGCAAGCCACCCGCCAGCCCGGTTCCTCCTTCAAGCCCTTCGTCTATGCCAGCGCGCTCGACAGCGGCTTTACCCCGGCCACGATCATCCTGGACGCGCCGATCGAGGTCGAGACCGGCGACGGCATCTGGCGGCCCAAGAATGCCAGCAACGATTTCTACGGCCCGGTGCCCATGCGCATCGGCATCGAGCGCTCGCGCAACCTGATGACCGTGCGCCTGGCCCAGGAAGTGGGCATGGACGTGGTCGCCGCCTATGCCGAGCGCTTCGGCGTCTATGACCGGCTGGAGCCGTTCCTGGCCAATTCGCTGGGCGCCTCGGAGACCACGCTTTTCCGCATGGTCAGCGCTTATGCGATGTTTGCCAATGGCGGCGAGCGGGTCGAGCCCACCCTGGTGGACCGGGTGCAGGACCGCTACGGCAAGACCGTCTACCGCCACGATGCGCGCGACTGCCTCGATTGTGCCGATCCCGCCCTTCCGCCGGGCTACGGCCCGCGTATCCAGACCAACCGCGAGCGCGTCATGGACCCGGTGACCGCCTATCAGCTGACCTCGATGATGCGCGGCGTGGTCGAGCGCGGCACCGCCGCGGGCCGGGTCAATCTCGGCGTGCCCACCGCCGGCAAGACCGGCACCACCAACGGCGCCAAGGACCTGTGGTTCATCGGCTTCACCTCCAATATCGTCGCCGGCTGCTACATGGGCTTCGACACGCCGCGCTCGATCCCGCACGGCTCCGGCGGCAGCTTCTGCGCCCCGGTCTTCAACGAATTCATGAAGACCGCCGTGGCCAAATACGGCTCCGGCCCGTTCAAGGTGCCCGAGGGCGGCCGCTTCATCAAGATCGACCGCACCTCCGGCGCCCGCCTGCCGGACGACGCCACCGGCGACAACGTGGTCAGCGAATTCTTCCGCGACGGCGAAGAGCCGGTATTCGGCGTCATGTTCGACGGCGGCTTCGCGCTGGGCTCGGACCTGCCGCTTTTCCTGCCCGAAAGCGGGCAGGGGGGCGAGGTGGACACGCAAGCCGGCACCGCCACCACCACCGCCGATGGCGATGTGGTGATCCTCGACGACGAAAACGCCGATTTCGGCTCGCTCTCCTCGGGCGGGCTGTATTGAGCACACCGCTCGGCGCCGCCCCCGGCGGCTTCTCGCGGCTTTCCCCGCCTCTCGCCGCCTCTCGCCGCCTCTCGCCACCCGCCCGCGCCCGGGCGGCAAAGCGCATTTTTCGGCATTTCCCCCATTGTCATTTGCCGCCCTTAGCCCTTATGTTCACCCCGCGCCCCCGGCCGATGGCCCCGGGCCGATGAGTTTCTCTGCCCCCGATGACGGTTGCACCCGCGCGTGGGCTGAAGGATTTGACCAGACGGATACGACCAGACGGTCAGTGACACGCCCGCGCGCAAGCCGGGCCATGAACGGGCGGCCCCGGCACAGACCCGGGCCGTCGGAGAAGAAACGCGATGACGCGCGCGCGCATACAGGC
>JALWTH010000335.1 GCA_027082975.1 Paracoccaceae bacterium
GACTGCGCCCGACCCGGTGGCGCGGCGCGGCGGCGCGGGCGGCTGGCGGGGGGCTTTTCGGGCAGGTCGAAGCGGTTGATGGGCACATCGCCGATCGCCTCGCTCGCGCCCATCTCCAGCTGCCAGCGCAGGGCGGCAAGGGCCGCGTGGTATTCCATCGCCGAATCCATGACCAAGGCTACGACGCCCGCGCCCGCCTCACAAGCGCTTGTCCGGCGCGGGGTGGGCGACTATAAGCGGGCGAGCCGTATCGGGGGGATCATGTCGTTTCGTCATCGCCACCTTCTGGGCATCGAGCCGCTGAGCCCCGCCGAGATCACCACCATTCTCGACCTTGCCGAGCGCTATGTGGCGCTCAACCGCGCGCCCGACAAGCGCTCGGACCGGCTCAAGGGGCTGACGCAGGTCAACATGTTCTTCGAGAATTCGACCCGCACCCAGGCGAGCTTCGAGATCGCCGGCAAGCGGCTGGGGGCGGATGTGATGAACATGGCGATGCAGGCAAGCTCGATCAGGAAGGGCGAGACGCTGATTGATACCGCGCTGACGCTCAATGCCATGCATCCGGATCTGCTGGTGGTGCGCCACCCCCATAGCGGGGCGGTGAACCTGCTGGCCGAGAAGGTCAACTGCGCCGTGCTCAATGCCGGCGACGGGCGCCACGAGCACCCGACCCAGGCGCTGCTCGATGCGCTGACGATCCGGCGCGAGAAGGGGCGGCTGCACCGGCTGACCATCGCCATTTGCGGCGATATCGCGCACAGCCGGGTGGCGCGCTCCAACATCCTGCTGCTCGGCAAGATGGAGAACCGCGTGCGCCTCGTCGGCCCGCCCACCCTGATGCCCGCCGAGGTGGGCGCGCTCGGGGTCGAGGTCACCCATGACATGCGCGCGGGGCTCGAGGGCGCCGATGTGGTGATGATGCTGCGCCTGCAGAAGGAGCGGATGGATGGCGGCTTCATCCCCTCGGAGCGCGAATATTACCACCGCTGGGGGCTCGATGCCGAGAAGCTCGCCCATGCGCGCGAAGATGCGATCGTCATGCATCCGGGGCCGATGAACCGGGGGGTGGAGATCGACGGCACCATTGCCGACGACATAAACCGCTCGGTGATCCAGGAACAGGTCGAGATGGGCGTGGCCGTGCGCATGGCGGCGATGGACCTGCTGGCGCGCAATCTCGGCGCCGGGGCGGAGGCGCGCGCGGTCCATGTCTGAGATCGGCCTGCAAGAGGGCGAAAGGGTGCTGGCGCGGTTTCGGGCCGATCGCGGCACCTATATTCGCGAGCATGTGATGCTGGCGGCGCTGGGCGCGGTGGGGATGTCGGCGCTGCTGATGGCGATTGGCAACCCCTATCCCTGGACCGGGGTGGTGGGCTCGATCATCGCCATTGCCGCGCGTGGGCTCTATGCGGCGAGCGAGCAGCTTGGGTTCGTCTGGACCCTGACCGACCGGCGGTTGGTCGGCCCCTCGGAGCGGGACATTGCGCTGGGGGAAATCGAGGCGGTCAACACGCTGTTTACCGCAGCCCAGGTCGTGACCCGTCGCGGCGACAAGTATCTGCTGAAGTATCAGCCGGACGCCAGCGAGACCGCGCGCAGGATCATGGAGGCCTGCGGGGGCCGATAGAGGCCCGATTGCGCCGTCTCGTCAGGCCCTTCGGGCCCTCCTCGCCGTCGCCCGGGTCGCGCAGAGGCGCTCACCCCCGCGCGAGGCGCTCCAGCAGGGCGCGCGCCGTGTTCGAGCGCGGCGCCCACAGCCCGCGCTCGATGGCTTCCTGCAGGCGCTGGGCGATTTCGCGAAGCGCCGGGGCGTTGTGCTCGGCGATAAAGGCGCGGGTGTCCTCGTCTTCGACAAAGGCCGCGTGGACCAGATCGAAATGGTGGTTCCTGACCGCGCCGGTGGTGGCGGCGAAGGCAAACAGGTAATCGACGCTCGCGGCCATTTCGAAGGCGCCCTTGTAGCCGTGGCGCTTGACGCCCTCGATCCACTTCGGATTGACCAGGCGGGCGCGCACCACCCGGCCGATTTCATCCTCGAGCGTGCGGATCACCGGGCGCTCGGGGCGGGAGTGATCGTTGTGGTAGATCGGCCGGTCCGCGCCCTGCAGGGTCGAGACCGCCGCCGCCGCGCCGCCCTCGAACTGGTAGTAATCGTCGCTGTCGAGAAGGTCGTGCTCGCGGTTGTCCTGATTCTGCACGATGGCCTCGACCTGCGACAGCCGCGCTTCGAGGCCCGCGCGGTCGCGCACCCCCTCGCTGCCGGCGCCATAGGCATAGCCGCCCCACTCCAGGTAAGCTTCGGCGAGATCGGCCTTGTCGTTCCACAGGCGTTCGTCGATCATCGCCTGCAGCCCCGCCCCATAGGCGCCGGGCTTGGCGCCATAAACGCGCGCCTGCCCCTCGCCCGCGCGTGCGCGCGCGGCCGCCGGGTTGTCGGCTTCGGGCTCGTCAAGCGCCATGACGGCACGCGCGGCGCTGTCAAAGAGCGCGATCAGCTGCGGAAAAGCATCGCGGAAAAAGCCGGAAATGCGCAGGGTCACGTCCACGCGCGGCCGGCCGAGTGCGCCCAGCGGGATGATCTCGAAGCCGGTCACCCGGCGGTTGGTGCTGTCCCAGCGCGGCTTCACCCCCATCAGCGCCAGGGCCTGGGCGATGTCGTCACCGCCGGTGCGCATATTGGCGGTGCCCCAGGCGGTGAGCAGCATGCTGCGCGGCCAGTCGCCATGGGTCTGCAGGTGCTTTTCGATCAGCAGATTGGCGCTCTTCCAGCCCAGCGCCCAGGCGGTGGGGGTGGGCACGGCGCGGCTGTCAACGCTGTAGAAATTGCGCCCCGTGGGCAGCACGTCGAGGCGGCCGCGGGTGGGCGCGCCGGAAGGCGCGGGGGCGACGAACTGCCCTGACAGGGCGGTGAGGAGCCCCTCCCCCTCGCCGGGGCCGCAGGCGGCGACGGTGGGGGCGATATGCGCGCGCACCTCGGCCAGAACGGCAGCGCTGGCCGGGCCGGGGGCGGTGCGCTGCCGCTCCGCCTGCCCCACCGGATCGCAGGCGATCCGGTTCGCGCCCGCCCTGGGGGGC
>JALWTH010000336.1 GCA_027082975.1 Paracoccaceae bacterium
CTGCGACACTGCCCCCATGGACCCGGCGAAAATCGCCGTCCTGTAACTGCGGCCAAGCCAAGGCCGAAGAGCAAAGTTACACCATTCCTCGGGACACTATCCGCCCGCGCGCCGAGATCATCAACGACCGCGCCCGCGACGTGGCCAATCTCTTCCGCATCCTCCAGCGCCACTATCCGCAGTTCCTCGAGGTGCTGCGCTTCCAGCTCACCACCCGGGCCGAGTTCGTACGCCTGATCGCCACCGACCCCGACACGCTCACCGACCTCGAGCGCGCCGCGCGTTTCCTCTACCTCCAGCGCACCGCCTTTGGCGGCAAGGTCTCGGGGCGCAATTTCGGGGTGTCTTCGGGCCGCCCCGCGCGCTTCAACCTGACCACGCTCGAGCCCGACCTCGAAGACCTCCACGCCCGCCTCGCCGGCGTGGTGATCGAGTGCCTCGACTGGGCCGACTTCCTCGCCCGCCATGACGGGCCGACCACACTGTTCTACCTCGACCCGCCCTATTGGGGCAGCGAGGGGGACTATGGCCGCGCCCTGTTCGACCGCACAGCATTCGCCCGGATGGCGCACCGCCTCGCCCGGCTCAAGGGCCGCTTCCTGATGTCGATCAATGACGTTCCCGAAATCCGCGATCTCTTCGCCGCCTTCCACCTCACCGAAGTCACCACCCGCTACACGATCGGCGCGAAAAACGACGCCAAGATCCGCCGCGCAGAGCTGCTGATCAGCAACTTCAAATGGGATGAAAAGACGCCATGAAGCCCCCTTGCAGAGCCCGAAAACAGTTCAATGACTATGAAATTCGAGTGCTGCCTTACCGGATGTCAAACACTGACAAACCTCACGGCAAGCTACAGCCCCTGAGATGAAGCGCCTGCACCGCCCGCAGGGCTCAGGCGGATTTGCTCCCTGAATGCGTTGCAAGTTCTTGAAATAGATTACTATTCCTGCGGTCTTGCGCCTGTTCAGGAAGCAAATCTGCCGGACTGTGAACGTGGGATTGATGGGGCCTGAGCCTGGTCTCAGGCGGCGGCGCTACGCACGAAGGTGATCTGGTTGCGCCCCTCGCTCTTGGACGCATAAAGCGCCCGGTCGGCGCGGTCGATCAGCTGTTCGATGCCCAGCCCCTTGGCGGGAGCGCCCGCCGGCCCGCCGCGCGGGCCGTTCTCGTCGCTCACCACGACGCCGATGCTCAGGGTCACCGCGATGTCGCAGCCGCGCGAGGGCACATGAACCGGGCGCTCGCCGATCACCCGGCGCAGCCGCTCGGCCACCCGCGCCGCCTCGGCGCGCCCGGTATCGGGCAGCACCACCAGGAATTCCTCGCCGCCGAAGCGCGCCAGCAGGTCGACCTCGCGCAGGTTGGCGCCAAGCCGCTCTGCCACCTCCCGCAGCACCTCGTCGCCGGCCAGGTGGCCGTAGCGGTCGTTGACCTGCTTGAAGCGGTCGAGATCGAGCAGCATCAGGGTAAAGGGCAGGCCCTTGCGGTGCGCGCGCTGCTGCATCCGGGCGATGTAGCTCTGCGCGTAGCGGCGGTTGTAGAGCCCGGTCAGCGGGTCGGTCACGGCCAGCGACAATTGCGCCTCTACCGCCGCGCGCAGGGCGTCGCGGGTGCGCTTCTGCGCCAGCAGGCGGTCGAGGCGCAGGCTCAGCGCCTCGGCGTCGAAGGCGCCGGAGAGCACCGCGTCGGCGCCCAGATCGAGCGCCATGGTGGTCAGCGCCGGATCGGCCGACGGGTCGTGCAGCAGGATCAGCGCGTGCCGGCTGGCGCCGTGGGCGCGCAATTCGCTGATCAGGCGCAGCCCGTCCCGCTCTTCGGCAAGGCTGGCGGAAAGCACCAGCGCATCGGGCACCTCGCCCGCCTCGATCCGGTCGAAGAGGTCGCGGCGCGAACGCACTTCGATGCGGGCATTGAGCTTGCCCACCAGCCCGGCCCGCCAGCCAAAGCCCGCCTCGGGCGAGCCCGGTACCAGGGTGACATGCGGCGGGCGGGTGAATTGCGGCGCCGATTCGGCGAAGCCGAACTCGCGGGTGATGGCCTGCTTGTGCAGGAGTTCGGCATGGGTGGCGCGGCTGCGGATCAGGTTGCGCGCCAGCGCCAGCAGGGCCTGTTCGTCGAGCGGCTTGGCCAGCACTTCGTCGGCCCCGGCCCGCAGGCCGGCAAGCCGGGTCCGGCGCTCCTCCAGCGGGGCGAGGGCGATCACGGGGATGCCGGCCATGTCGGGCTCGGCGCTGAGCCCCTCGCAGAGCGCGGCGATACCGCCGCCGGGCAGGTCGATATCGGCGATGATCAGGTCCGGCAGGCTCTCGCGCGCCACGCGCAGCGCTTCTTCGACCGAGCCTGCCTGCACCACGTCATGGCGCGCGGCCGCCAGCTTCACCTTGAGGATGATGCGGTTGGTGGCGATATTGTCGGCGATGAGAATGCGTCCGGCCATGGGGTGCCTGTTTCATTCGGTCGTGTTTGCGTCGGTTTTCGTCTGTTGCATCGGCTTCGTTCTGTCCTGTGCTGCTCGTTTTCGGGCGGCGCTGCTGCCCGGTGGTTTTGCAAGGCGCTGATTGCCCGGATTCCTGTGCGCTCGGATTCCTGTCAAGTTGAAGCTACTCTGTTAAACTGTGGCTCAGAGAAGTTAACAAATCCTTTCCGAAACCGGGAAAATACGGGAGATAGGCGGAAAATGGCCCGGAATGCGCGGATATCGGCCGAAAATGCGCGGGAAATCGCCCGCGATGCCCTGCTCTGGCTGCTGCAAAACGAGGAATTGCTGCCAGTCTTCCTCGGTTCGACCGGCGCCGGGGCAGAGGATATGCGGGCGGGCGCCCAAGACCCGGATTTCCTCGCCTCGGTGCTCGATTTCCTGCTGATGGACGATGCCTGGATCGTCGCCTTTTGCAGCGCGGCAGGCCTGTCCCCGGACGCCCCCCTGCGCGCGCGCCATGCCCTGCCCGGCGCCGCGCAGGGCGGGTTCTGAGCCTACAGGTCGATCTCCACCACCCCGCCGGGCTCCTGCGCGCGCGAGCGGCACAGGATCATCCGGCTTTCGCGCTCGGCATCGCGACCATGTGC
>JALWTH010000337.1 GCA_027082975.1 Paracoccaceae bacterium
GCCGAAAGTAGCACTGGCCTATATCCGCTGGATCGACCGCTTCAACCGGCGCCTTGGGCGGCTGATGATGTATTTCATCTTCTTCATGGTCGGGGTGCTGCTGTGGTCGTCGATCTCCAAGACCTTCTTCCTGCCCTCGAAATGGACCCTGGAAGTGGCCCAGTTCGCGCTGGTGGCCTATTACATGCTGGGCGGGCCCTATTCGATCCAGCTTGGCGCCAATGTGCGCATGGATCTCTTCTACGGCAACTGGAGCGCGCGGCGTAAGGCCTGGATGGACTTCTTTACCGTCATTTTCCTGGTCTTCTACCTCGCGGTGCTGTTTCGCGGCGCGGTCAGCTCCACCGCCTATGCGCTGGGCCATTTCGGCGACGAGCCGTTCCTGTTCTTTCGCGACCTGATTGGCGGCTTCCTGACCGGCGGCTGGGAGGGGGCCAGGGAGCATCTGGGCTTCATCGAGCGCTCGCCCACCGCCTGGCGGCCCTATCTGTGGCCGGTCAAGGTGATCGCCACCATCGGCATCTTCCTGATGCTGCTGCAGGCGGTCTCCGAGTGGCTCAAGGACATCGCCATGATCCGCGGCATCGACCTGCGCACGAACTCCCCGGCGATGATCGACGAGCGCGGCCACGCGGTGCCGCTGGGCTCCGGCGCCGAAGCGGGGGTGGTGGAAGCGGGCCGTGACGGCGGGGAGGCGCGCTGATGTCTTACGAGATGATCGCCATATTCATGTTCTCGGTGATGATGCTGATGCTGCTCACCGGCCAGCGGGTATTCGGCGCCATCGGCGGGGTGGCGGCGCTCTCGGCGCTGATGCTCTGGGGCGTGGGCGGCTCGGACATCCCGTTTTCGGCGGTGATGAAGCTGATGAAGTGGTATCCGCTGCTGACCCTGCCGATGTTCATCTTCATGGGCTATGTGCTGAGCGAATCGAAGATCGCCGACGACCTCTACCGCATGTTCCATGTCTGGATGGGCGGCACGGCGGGGGGGCTGGCGATCGGCACGATCGGGCTGATGGTGCTGATCAGCGCCATGAACGGGCTCAGCGTCGCCGGCATGGCGATCGGCGCCACCATCGCCCTGCCGGAACTGCTCAAGCGCGGCTATGACAAGCGCATGATTACCGGGGTCATCCAGGCGGGCTCATCCTTGGGTATCCTGGTACCGCCCTCGGTGGTGCTGGTGCTCTATGCCATGATCGCGCGCCAGCCGGTGGGCCAGCTGTGGCTTGCGGGTGTCATCCCGGGGCTGATGATGGCGGGGATGTTCATGCTCTATATCTGGCTGCGCTGCCGGGTGAATCCGGATCTGGGACCGCCGCTGACCGCCGAGGAGCGCGCCGCGATCCCGATCAGCGAGAAGCTGCGCCTGCTGCGTGCCGGCATCCTGCCGCTGGCGATCTTCTTTGCGATGATGTTTCCCTTCGTCAAGGGCTGGACCTCGCTCACCGAAAGCTCGGCCATCGGCGCCATGACCGCCTTTGGCGCGGCGGTGCTCAAGGGGCGGATGACGCGGGAAGTGTTTCAGACCTCGGTACGCAACACGCTGGGCATTTCCTGCATGTTCATGTGGATCATCGTTGCCGCCATGGGCTTTGGCGCGGTGTTTGACGGGCTCGGCGCAGTCAAGGCGATCGAGAACCTGTTTACCGAGAAGCTGGGGCTCTCCCCCTGGATGATCCTGGTGCTGATGCAGCTGAGCTTCCTGGTGATGGGCACCTTCCTTGACGATACCGCGATGCTGGTGATCGTCGCGCCCCTCTACATCCCGCTGGTGCGCCACCTGGGCTTCGATCTGATCTGGTACGGGGTGCTCTACACCATCACCACCCAGATCGCCTACATGACCCCGCCGTTTGGCTACAACCTGTTCCTGATGCGGGCGATGGCGCCGCCCGAGATCACCATGCGCGACATCTACGCCTCGATCTGGCCCTTTGTCGCGGTGATGGTGCTGGCGCTGGCGCTGATCATGCTCTTTCCCGACATCGCATTGTGGTTGCCGCATTATGTTTACAATCGCTGACAAGAACTCCGCCAAGGAGCATTTCACGGGCCGCTTCATCCCGGCCCACCCACGATCGAGCAACAAATGAGGAGGAATACCATGACTTCAAGACGCAAGTTTCTCACCACCGCCGGGGTTGGCGCCGCTGCTGCGCTTGCCGCACCTGCCGTGCGTGCCGGGGGGCCCAAGATCACCTGGCGCCTTCAGACCTATGCCGGCCCGGCGCTGGCTGAGCAGGTCATCATGCCGATGATCAAGAAGTTCAACGCCATTGCCGGCGATGAAATGCAGATCGAGCTCTATACCGCCGACCAGCTGGTGCCCACGGGCGAGCTTTTCCGCGCCATGCAGAAGGGCACCATCGACGCGGTGCAGTCCGACGACGACTCGATGGCCAGCCCCACCGAGGTGACCGTCTTTGGCGGCTACTTCCCCTTTGCCCTGCGCTACTCGCTCGACGTGCCGGTGCTGTTCAACCAGTACGGGCTCGACGAGATCTGGAAGGAAGAATATGCCAAGGTGGGCGTGAAGCACATCTCGGCGGGCTCCTGGGATCCGGCCAACTTCGCCACCAAGAAGCCGATCAACAGCCTTGAAGACCTCAAGGGGCTGAAGATCTTCACCTTCCCCACCGCCGGGCGCTTCCTCGAGCGCTTCGGGGTGATCCCGGTGACGATCCCGTGGGAAGATGCGGAAGTGGCGCTGCAGACCGGCGAGCTTGACGGCCTGGCCTGGTCGGGCATCACCGAGGATTACACCTCGGGCTGGGCCAAGGTCACGGATTACTTCCTGACCAACAACATCTCCGGCGCCTGGATCGGCCATTTCTTCGCCAACATGGATCGCTGGAACGAGCTGCCCGAGCGTCTGCAGACGCTGCTGCAGGTCTGCATGAACGACAGCCATTATCACCGCCAGTGGTGGTATTGGGGCGGCGAGGCCGCGCTGCGCGTCAATGGCACCGATCTCAAGCTCACAACCATCGACGACAGCGAGTGGGCCAAGGTCGAGGCCGAGGCGCACAAGTTCTGGGACGAGATCGCCGCGCAATCGGAGCTCAAGGCCAAGGTGGTCGGCATCATCAAGGAATACAATGCCACCATGGAAAAGGCCGGTCGGCCCTATCGCTACGGCTGACCGGCGGGCGTTTCGGGTGGCCTTTCCGCCCGAACTGCCATAAAAATCATGCGCTCCGGGCCCGCCCCGGGGCGCATGTCCGCGAAACGGAGCCTCCATGGCCACGATCACCTTTCTCCTCCACCTCGCCGGCGCCACCATGCTGCTGCTGTTTGCCGTGCGCATGGTGCAGACCGGGATCGAGCGGGCCATGGGGCCGAGCTTTCGCCGCATCATCACCAGCCGGCGCGACAGCCGCCTGCAGGCGGCGCTTGCCGGCGTGATGCTGGCGATCGTGCTGCAAAGCGCCACCGCGGCCTCGCTGCTGGCGGCGGGCTTCCTCGCCTCGGCCCTGATCGGCTTCACCGCCGGGCTTGCGACCGTGCTGGGGGCGGATCTGGGCTCGGCGCTGGTGATCCAGCTTCTCAGCCTGCGCCCCGAATGGCTGATCCCGCTGCTGCTGGCCGCGGGCGGCTATCTCTTTCTCAAGGTCGAGGCGCGCACGCCGCGCCAGATCGGGCGCATCCTGATCGGGGTGGCGCTGATCCTGCTGTCGCTGAGGCTCATTTCGGAATCGGTCGAGCCGATCCGCGAGAGCGCCTTCATGCCGGCGGTGGCGGGCTATCTGGAGCGCGATTTCGTCACCGCCTACCTGGTGGGCGCGGCGGTGACCTTCCTGATGTATTCCTCGGTGGCGGCGATCCTGATGACGGTGACCTTCGTGGCCATCGGCGTGCTGCCGCTGGGCGCCGGGGTGTCGGTGGTGATGGGGGCCAATCTGGGCTCGGCGCTGCTGTTCGTCTGGCTCAGCCGGGGCATGAGCCCGGTCGCGCGCCGCCTGCCCTATGCCAACCTGCTGCTGCGCGGCGCCGGCTCGGTGGTGGCGCTGCTGCTGTTCAACCTCACGCCGCTGGTGGAGGTGACCAGCCTGTTTCCCGACGAGCACATGCTGGTCATCGCCCATGTGGCCTTCAACGCCGGGGTGTTGGCGCTGGCCCTGCCCTTCCTGCCGCTGCTCGAGCGCCCGTTTGCGCGCCTGCTGCCGGACCGCAGCGCCATGGCGGCGGAAAACGGGCTCAAGCCCCCGACCGCGCTCGACCGCAGCGTGCTCGACCGCCCGGCCCAGGCGATTGCCAGCCTGACGCGCGAGGTGCTGCGCATGGGCGAGATGGTCGCCGCCATGGCCGCGCCGGTGATGGAGCTATACGCCTCCGGCGACAAGGCGGCGATCAAGGCGGTGCGCGCCGCCGATCACGAGGTCAACAAGGCGCTCGACGACATCCGCCGCTATGTCGCCGATATCGACCGCACGGACATGACCAAGGCCCAGTCGCGCCGCATCCGCGAGCTGGTGGAATACGCGATCAGCCTGGAGACGGCGGGCGACGTGATCTCCAAGAACCTGATGGCGCTCGCCGCCCAGAAGAAGCGCGCGGGGCTGCGCTTTACCGAGGCCGGGCGGGCCGAACTCGAGGCGCTGCACGAATGCGTCCTGCGCAATATCTCGCTGGCGATGAACGTGCTGGTGAGCGAGGATATCGAGAGCGCGCGCCTCCTGATGAGCGAAAAGGCCGAACTGGCCGCGCGCGAGCGCAAGAGCCGCAAGAAGCACCTCAAGCGCCTGCGCGAGGGCGACGAGCGCAGCTTCGACACTTCCGACATCCACCTGGAGACCCTGCGCGCGCTCAAGGACCTCAATGCGCGCATCTCCGCCATCGCCTATCCGATCCTCTACCGCCACGGCCAGCTGCTGGAAACGCGGCTTGTGGAAAGCGTGGAAGAGGAAGAGAGTGAAAATCAGGAAGCCCGCTAGGGCGCCGGGACGAGGAGAGAGAGAGACATGCCGGGAAATCTGACGCTTGAGGAACTGGGCCGCCTGGTCGAGAGCGGCGAGATCGACACCGTGCTGGCCTGTATCGTGGACATGCAGGGCCGGCTGATGGGCAAGCGCTTCCTCGCGCGCCATTTCGTCGAAAGCGCCTGGGAAGAGACCCATTGCTGCAATTACCTGCTGGCGACCGATCTCGAGATGTATACGGTCGAGGGATACGCCTCGACCTCCTGGCAAGCGGGCTATGGCGATTACCTGATGAAGCCCGACCTCTCCACCCTGCGCCGGGCCGACTGGCTCGAAGCCACCGCGCTGGTGCTCTGCGACGTGCTCGACCACCACGGCCACGGCGAAGTCGCCCATTCGCCCCGCGCCATGCTCCGCGCCCAGGTCGCGCGCGCCGAGGCGCTGGGCTTCAGCCCCATCGCCGCGACCGAGTTGGAGTTCTTCATCTTCCAGAAGAGCTACGAGGAAATGGCCGCCGAGGGCTATCGCGACCTCACCCCGATCAGCGCCTATAACGAGGATTACCACATCCTTCAGACCACCAAGGAAGAGGCGGTCATGCGCCGTCTGCGCAACAGCCTCTTTGCCTCCGGCGTGCCGGTGGAGGGGAGCAAGGGCGAGGCCGAGGCCGGGCAGGAGGAGCTGAACCTGCGCTACGGCCCGGCCATGGAGACGGCCGAAAACCACACCATCGCCAAGCACGCGGCCAAGGAAATCGGCTGGCAGGAGGGCCACGCGGTCAGCTTCCTGCCCAAGTGGCGCCACGACCGGGTGGGCTCGGCGAGCCATGTCCACCAGTCGCTGATGCGCGACGGGGCGCCGGCCTTTTACGACCCCGAGGCCGAGCTTGGCCTGTCGGAAACCGGCCGGCACTACCTGGGCGGGCTGCTGAAATACGCTTCCGACATCACCGTATTCATGGCCCCCTATGTGAACAGCTACAAGCGCTTCCAGAAGGGCAGCTTCGCGCCCACCCGCAAGGTCTGGTCGGTGGACAACCGCACCGCCGCCTTTCGCCTGTGCGGCGAGGGCACAAAGGCGGTGCGCGTCGAATGCCGCGTGCCCGGCGCCGACGTGAACCCCTACCTTGCCATTGCCGCCATGCTGGCCGCGGGCCTTGCCGGGATCGAGGAAAGGCTGGACCCGGGCGCGCCGCTCACGGGCGATGCCTATGAGGGCGAAGCGGGCGGCTCGATCCCCACCAGCCTGCGCGACGCCACCGAGGCGCTCAGGGGCTCCGAGATGCTGCGCAAGGCCATGGGCGACGCGGTGGTGGACCACTACACGCGCATGGCCGAATGGGAGCAGGAAGCTTTTGACCAGGTGGTCACCGATTGGGAAATCGCGCGGGGGTTCGAACGGGCCTGAGAGTAACACTGTTGTTTGGTGATGGTATCCATGATACACCCGTGGCGGGATCACCTTGCCGGAAAGGACGACAGCATGGGAAGCAAATACACGCCGCTCGAGAAATACCTGAAAAACAAGGGGATGGATCACGTCCCCATGACTTTCTCGGAGATCGAGGAAGTAATCGGCGATTCCCTGCCCCGCTCGGCCCGGGCGCATCGGGCCTGGTGGAGTAACAATCCGAGCAACAGTGTTATTACTTATGCCTGGCTCGCTGCCGGCTACAAGACCCGGGCCGTGAACATGGAGGCCGAAAGCCTGGTATTCGAAAGGGATCCCGGCGCGCGCGCCCTCGCACGCCCCGCGCCGGGTGAGGACGCGCCGCTCAGGCAGGGCACGCATCCGCTCTTCGGCTGCATGGCGGGGACCATCACCTTCACCGACCCGGCCGACCTGACCGCGCCCGCCGATCCCGGCTGGGCCGACCTTGCTGGTGCCGTTGCCGGGGGCGATGATGGCTGATCTCCTGCTCGATACCTGCGCGGTCATTTGGGCGGGCAATGGCGATGCGCTGTCAGATCCTGCCACCGATGCCCTCAACCGGGCCTGGCGGGAAGGGGAGGGGGTGCATGTCTCGCCCTTCGCCGCCTGGGAGCTGGGCATGCTGGTGGCGCGCGGGCGCCTGCGCCTGCCATTGCCGCCGGAGAAATGGTTCGACAGCTTTCTCGAACGCGGTCAGGTCCGCCTGGCCGAACTCGGCCCCGGGCTGCTGATCGCCGCCTCCTTCCTGCCCGGCGACCCGCCGCGCGACCCGGCCGACCGGATTGTCATTGCAACCGCCCGCAATCTGGGCTTCACCATTCTTACCCGCGACCGGCAGATTCTCGACTATGCCGCTGCCGGCCACGTTCAGGCTCTGCCGTGCTGAAAGGCTGATGAAAGGCTGAAAGGAACCCGCCATGCCGAAAATGCTGCAATGTATCTCGCCGATTGACGGCTCGGTCTATGCCGAGCGCCCGGTGGCGACTCCCGAGGAGGCCGAAGCCGCCGTGGCCCGCGCCCGCGCGGCGCAGGCGCAATGGGCCGCGCGCCCGATCGAGGAGCGCATCAGGCTGGTCATGGCCGGCGTCGCCCGGGTGGGCGAGATGGATGACGAGGTGGTCGAGGAACTGGCCTGGATGATGGGCCGCCCGGTGCGCTATGGCGGCGAGTTTCGCGGCTTCAACGAGCGCGCAAGCTACATGGCCGGGATCGCCCGCGACGCGCTGGCCGATATCGTGGTGGAGGATGACGCGGCATTCCGCCGCCTGATCAAGCGCGAGCCGCACGGGGTGGTGTTCGTGATCGCGCCCTGGAACTACCCCTGGATGACGGCGATCAACACGGTGGCCCCGGCGCTGATCGCCGGCAATACCGTGATCCTCAAGCACGCGACCCAGACGCTGCTGGTGGGCGAGCGCATGGCGCGCGCCTTTCACGAGGCGGGCCTGCCCGAGGACGTGTTTCAGAACATCTTTCTCGACCACGCCACTTCCGGCAGGCTGATCGGCGAGCGGGCCTTCGATTTCATCAATTTCACCGGCTCGGTCGGCGCCGGCAAGCAGATCGAGATCGCCGCCGCCGGCACCTTCGTGCCCGTCGGCCTGGAGCTTGGCGGCAAGGATCCGGGCTATGTGCGCGAAGACGCCGACCTTGACGCGGCGGTGGAAACGCTGATGGATGCCTCCATGTTCAATTCCGGCCAGTGCTGCTGCGGGATCGAGCGCATCTATGTGCATGAGAGCCTCTATGACGCCTTCGTGGAAAAGGCGGTGGCAGTGGTGAAGGGGCTGAAGCTCGGCAATCCGCTTGAGGCCGAGACCACCCTTGGCCCGATGGCCAGCGTGCGCTTTGCCAATGAGGTGCGCGCGCAGATCGAGGAGGCGCTGGCGCAAGGCGCGGTGGCCCATATCGAGCGCTTTGCGGAAGATGACGGCGAGGGCGCCTATCTCACCCCGCAGATCCTCACCAATGTGGACCACTCCATGCGGGTGATGCGCGAGGAGAGCTTCGGGCCGGTGGTGGGCATCATGCCGGTCGGGGACGATGACGAGGCGGTGCGGCTGATGAATGACAGCGAATATGGCCTGACCGCCTCGATCTGGACCCGCGACGCCGCGGTGGCCGAGGCGCTGGGCGCGCGTATCGAGACCGGCACCGTGTTCATGAACCGCGCCGATTACGTGGACCCGGGCCTGTGCTGGACCGGCTGCAAGCTGACCGGCAAGGGCGGCGGGCTCTCGGTGATCGGCTATCACAACCTGACCCGCCCCAAATCCTACCACTTGAAAAAGGCTTGAAAAGGTGACCGCATGACACTCACGGGCAACTGGTCCTATCCGACCACGATCAAATTTGGCGCCGGGCGCATCCGCGAGCTTCCCGAGGCCTGCGCCGCGCTCAATATCCGCGAACCGCTGCTGGTGACCGACAAGGGGCTTGCCGACCTGCCGATCACCGAAGCCACGCTCGACGTGCTGCGCGCGGCGGGCTTCGAGCCGGGCAAGTTTGCCGAGGTGGACCCGAACCCCACCGACAGGAACCTTGAAGCCGGGCTCGCCGCCTATCGCGCCGGCGGCCATGACGGGGTGATCGCCTTTGGCGGCGGCTCGGGGCTGGATCTGGCGAAGATGGTCGCCTTCATGTCTGGCCAGACCCGGCCGGTCTGGGATTTCGAGGATGTGGATGACTGGTGGACGCGCGCCGACCCGGACGGCATCGCCCCGATCATCGCCGTGCCCACCACCGCCGGCACCGGCTCCGAGGTGGGCCGCGCTTCGGTGATCACCAACAGCGAAACCCATGTGAAGAAGATCATCTTTCACCCCAAGGTGCTGCCCTCGATCGTCATTTCCGACCCGGAACTGACCGTGGGCATGCCGCCGGCAATCACCGCGGGCACCGGGATTGATGCCTTCATCCACTCGCTGGAAGCCTTCTCCAGCCCGCATTTCCACCCGATGAGCCAGGGGATCGCGCTCGAGGGGATGCGGCTTGTCTGGGAATACCTGCCGCGCGCCTATGCCGACGGCAGCGATATCGAGGCCCGCGCCGAGATGCTGGCGGCGGCCTCGATGGGGGCGGTGGCGTTTCAGAAGGGGCTCGGCATCATCCACGCCATGAGCCACCCGGTCGGCGCCGTCTATGGCACCCATCACGGCACCACCAATGCGGTGATCATGCCCGCGGGCCTGCGCTACAACCGCCCGGCGATCGAAGGCCGGATCGAGCGCGCCGCCGATTACCTCGGCATCAAGGGCGGCTTTGACGGCTTCCTCGCGGCGGTAGAGGCAAGGAATGACGAACTCGGCATCCCCAAACGCCTGTCGGAAATGGGCGTGGGGCGCGACAAGATCGACCTGCTCACAAAAATGGCGCTCGAAGACCCCTCCGTGGGCGGCAACCCGGTGGAGATGACCTTCGAGGGCGTGCGGGCGCTGTTTGAAGAGGTGATCTGAGCGCGGCCGGGGGGGCGATTTTCTGCGAAAATTCGCGCCTCCGGCGGGAGTATTTGGAGAAAGATGAAAGGGGCGTGTGGTGGCTAGGCTCAGGACCCATTAATCCCGCGCTCACAGCGGCGCAGGCGCGTGCTATCAGGGGTTTTTTGCCCGCCGGACAGGGTGGGTCCCCTTTCCAAGGGCAAAAGGCCCCTGAGATGAAGCGCCTGCACCGCCCGCAGGGCTCAGGCGGATTTGCTCCCTGAATGCGTTGCAAGTCCTTGGAATAGCACCACTATTCCTGCGGTCTTGCGCCTGTTCAGGAAGCAAATCTGCCGGACTGTGAACGTGGGATTAATGGGTCCTGAGCCTAATAGGTCCTGAGCCTAAAACGTCACCTCGACGCCGGGGAGCTTGAGCGCCCGGATCAGGTCGCGCAGCTCCTGGCGGGCGGCGACGTTGGAGAGGTTCATCTGGCCGACCACGCCCACGTCGCGCAGGTCCAGAAGGGTGAGGCCGCGCGGGAACAGTTCGCGGAAGATGACGCGCTCGTGAAAGCCCGGGGCCACGCGAAAGCCGATCCGCTTGGCCAGTTCGTCGAGCGCGCGGCCCATCTTTTCCTTGTTGATCATGCGCTGGGCGCCGAGCCGGTTGCGCAGCACCACCCAGTCGATCGGGGCGAGGCCGGCGCGGGCGCGCAGCTGGCGGGCGTTCCAGACCATTTCGCTGTAGACCGAGGGGCCGGTGACCTTGCCGGTGGCCGGGTCGATATGGGCGAGCAGGTCGAAATCGACGAAGGAGTCGTTGAGCGGGGTGACCAGGGTGTCGGCCAGCGAATGGGCAACCTGGCTCAGGCGCGTATGCGAGCCGGGGCAGTCGATGACGATGAATTCGCTGTCGCCCTCCATGCCGGCGACCGCCATGGAAAGGCGCCGGTCGTAGGGGTTTTCGCCGGGCTCGAGTTTGCCGCGGTCGATTTCGGGCAGGTCGCGATAGGCGGGGGTGGGCAGGTCCACGCCTTCGCGCTCCAGTGTCACCTTGCGGTTTTCGATGAAGCGGCCGAAGCTGCGCTGGCGCAGGTCGAGGTCGAGCACGCTGGTCTTGTGGCCGAGCCGCGTGAGCGCGGTGGCGATGTGGATGGCGACGGTGGATTTGCCCGCTCCGCCCTTTTCGTTTCCGACGACGATGATATGCGCCATGGCCTGACCCCGATACCGTTTGGCCGCCTGGTGAGGCGCGGCCTTTGCGGCCACTATATGTTGTGTCGCCGGCCATGAAAAGCGGCTTGCTTACCCCTCGGCGGGCTGGCCGAACAGGGTGATGGCGGCGGCGAGCAGGCACATCAGGGCGAAGAAGGCGGCATGGGCGCGCTTGCCCTGAGCGCGGGCCTCGAGCGTGGCGATGGCGTTTTGCAGCGCGTAATAGGCGGCAAAGGCGCGGCTGGCCCAGGCGATGATCTCGAAGATGTCGGCCTGCCAGGTGAGCACCAGCCCGGCCGCGACCAGCAGCAGATAGGCCATGCGCGGGGGGACCTTGTGGGCGGTGAGTTCGTCGGCGAGTCCGCCGGCGCCGGCGGTATCGGCCACCGCCGCCGAGAATTGCGCCGCCAGCGCGGCGACGACCAGCAGCACCGGCAGCACCGGCGCCACCTTTTGCATCAGGTCGATGATCGCGGTTTCCTCGATCGGCAGGCTGAGAGCGGCGAAGGAATAGGCCAGCAGGATCGTGTAGGCGAGGTAGATCAGGGTCGAGAAGGCCTGCGCCCAGCGCATCGAGCGGATGCGGGTTTCGGGCCGGTATTCCTCGCCCAGATAGCGCGAGGTCTCGAAGCCCTGCACGGTGACCAGCAGGCCGAAGCCGAGGGTGAGCGCGCTCCAGCCGGTCTCCTGCGCGGGCAGGAAGACCAGCGCCCCGGCCTCTGCCCTGTGGGTGAAATAGGTCGCAAGCCCCACCAGCAGGCCGGCGATGATGGCGAGCTTGAGCGAGACCGAGAAATATTCCATCTTTTCCAGTGACTTGAAGCCCCAGAGCCAGCCCACCGCCAGGATCACCCCGAACACCGCGCTGGTCAGGAGCGGGGCGGCATTGGCGCTGTCGGGCCAGATCAGGCGGGTGCCGAAGGCGCCGAACAGGTTGAGGTAATAGGCGACCGAGATCACATAGGCAAAGCCCAGCACCACTTCGCTGGCGCGGTC
>JALWTH010000338.1 GCA_027082975.1 Paracoccaceae bacterium
AAAACAGGATCGCCGGGATCGCCGGATGGCGGGCGATGCCGGCGAAATAGGCGGCGACGATCTCGCGCAACTGCGCGGCCGGGCTCGCGGCCCGGCTCTCGGGCTCGCCGCGCCCGTCGGCCGGGGCGATCCACTCGCCCACCGCCAGCCAGATGTCGGTCTTGGCCGGAAAGTGGCGGAACACCGCCGGCTGGGTCAGCCCCACCGCATCGGCGATCTTCTGGGTGGTGACCCGGTCCGGCCCCAGCTCGCCGGCCAGCCGGATCGCCGTCTGGACGATCTCGGCCTTGCGGTCGGCCGCGCTCTTGCGGCTGCGTCTGGGGGCGGTCCGGGTATTCATGCGGCCCTGTACTCCTGCTGCCTATTCTCCCTACTCTCCCGAGATGTCGGCTTCGCCCTCGATACCAAGCCGGTAGGCGTCGTGGCACGCGACACATTGAACCATCAGGGTCGATACCTCGTCCACCACTTTCAGCGGGTCCGGGTTCTCGGCGATGAAGTCGGCGAGGTCGTCAAACGAGCCATGCAGGCCGAGGCCGAGCGACTTGAAGTCGAGCGGCAGCTTGGCGATGATCGCGGTATCCTGTTTCGCCGCGGCCATGCCCATGGAGCGGGCCTGCTTCTCGGCCGCCTGCATGTCGCCGGCCACGGCGTCTTCGATGATGGTGCGGGTGCCTTCGAGCACCGCGCGCATTTCGCCCAGCACCTGGTTGCGCTCGTCCGGGCTGAGCAGGATCGAGGTGCGTCCGTCCGCATAGGGCACGGTCTGGCCCTTGACGAGGAAGGTATAGGACATGGCGCCCAGTCCGATGGCGAGGATCAGGGCGAGGATCCAGCCGATTTTGCCCATCGCGTTCATGGTGATGCTCCTTTCGTGGAATACGCAAGAAAGTAAGTAGTCACTAACGAACTTTGTGTCAAGACCGCGCAGAAAAGACTTTATCTCCCCGCTCACATGCCTATAGTCGCGCCCATGATCGAGAGCAGGCATATCCCTTGCGGCCCGGGCGCTTCTGCCGCCCCTGCCGCCCCTGCCGCCCCTGCCGTGGCACCTGCGCTCATCCTCCTCCTTAGCTGCCTCTGAGCGTGCCTCTCGGCGCGCCGCTCAGAGGTATGACGCGCCGGAACTCACCATATCCAGCTAAGCACGAGAAAGAACCGGACATGACCAATCCTTCCGATCACGTATTGATCTTCGACACCACCCTGCGCGATGGCGAGCAGAGCCCCGGCGCCACCATGACCCATGAGGAAAAGCTGGAAATCGCCGAGATGCTCGACGACATGGGAGTCGACATCATCGAGGCGGGCTTCCCCGTCGCTTCGGAGGGCGACTTTGCCGCCGTCAGCGAGATCGCCGCGCGCTCGAAGAATTCGGTGATCTGCGGCCTCGCCCGCGCCGCCCTGGGCGATATCGACCGCGCGGCCGAGGCGCTCAGGCAGGCGAAGCGCGCGCGCATCCACACTTTCATCTCCACCTCGCCCCTGCACATGAAATACAAGCTGCAGATGGAGCCCGAGGCGGTGCTGGAAGCGATCGAGCAATCGGTGAGCCACGCGCGCGGCTACACCGATGACGTGCAGTGGAGCCCCGAGGACGGCACCCGCACCGAGCATGATTTCCTCTGCCGGGCGGTGGAAACGGCGATCAAGGCCGGGGCGACCACTATCAACATCCCCGACACGGTGGGCTACACGGTCCCCAACGAATCGGCCGACCTGATCGCCATGCTGCTCGAGCGCGTGCCGGGCGCCGATACCATCACCTTCGCCACCCATTGCCACAACGATCTGGGCATGGCCACGGCCAATGCGCTGGCCGCTGTCGCCGCCGGTGCGCGCCAGATCGAATGCACCATCAACGGGCTGGGCGAGCGCGCCGGCAATGCGGCGCTGGAAGAGGTGGTCATGGCCATGCGCGTGCGCCACGACGTGCTGCCTTACGATACCGGCATTGATGCGACGAAGATCATCGGCATCAGCCGCAAGGTGAGCCAGGCCACCGGCTTTCCGGTCCAGTACAACAAGGCCATCGTCGGCAAGAACGCCTTTGCCCATGAAAGCGGCATCCACCAGGACGGGATGCTCAAGCACGCGGGCACCTATGAGATCATGCGCCCGGAGGATATCGGGCTCAGCCAGACCAATCTGGTCATGGGCAAGCATTCGGGCCGCGCGGCGCTGAAATCCAAGCTCCGTGAGCTGGGCTATGATCTGGCCGACAACCAGCTGCGTGACGTGTTCGTGCGCTTCAAGGAGCTCGCCGACCGCAAGAAGGAGGTGTTCGACGAAGACCTGATCGCGCTGATGAGCGACGGCACCGATACCGCCAATGACCGCATCCGGGTCAGGTTTCTGCGGGTGATCTGCGGCACCGAGGCGCCGCAGAGCGCCGATCTGACGCTGACCATCGACGGCGAGGACCACCAGGTGACCGCCACCGGCGACGGCCCGGTGGACGCGACCTTCAACGCGATCAAGGCGCTGTTTGCCCACAAGGCGCGCCTGCAGCTCTACCAGGTCCATGCGGTAACCGAGGGCACCGACGCCCAGGCCACCGTCAGCGTGCGCCTCGAAGAGGACGGCAAGATCGTCACCGGCCAGTCGGCCGATACCGACACCGTGGTGGCCAGCGCCAAGGCCTATGTGAACGCGCTCAACAACCTGCTGGTGCGCCGCGAAAAGGGCAGGCCCTGACGGCAAGCGCCGGTTTTCGCAGAAAACCGCCCCGAGCGTAGCGAGGCCCCCGAGAGCCGGGATTTTTCGAAAAATCCCCCTTTCGCGGGCGCGCTGCGCGCGGGGCGATTTTTCCGCGAAAAATCGGGACGCGCCCGGGGCTTGCCGGATTCCTGCAAAAACCCGCCGCGGGCCCTGTTGAGAGGGATGGAAAATGGCATTTTTCCCACATTCCCGCGCCTTCCCCGCTCCTTTCTCCTCTCCTTCCCTTCTCCCTCCCCCTCTCATGTTGCGCCCCCCCGGAGGCGGCGGCGCTTGCACGGGTGGCGAAAACACGCTGCCCGGCGCCGCGCGCCCCCTTTTTCTTCGCCCGGTGCCCCACTATAAGGGACGGGCCCGCCGGTGAGGGAGTCGTGGTTCTTTTCACCATATGGGCGGTGTGGAAGCGGGATACAGGCATATGCTGAATTTTACCGGGCTGTTTTCGTCGGACATGGCCATCGACCTGGGCACGGCCAACACGCTGGTCTATGTCAAGGGCCGCGGCGTGATCCTGAACGAGCCCTCGGTGGTCGCCTATCACGTCAAGGACGGGGTGAAGAAGGTGCTGGCGGTGGGCGAGGATGCCAAGCTGATGCTGGGCCGCACCCCCGGCTCGATCGAGGCGATCCGGCCCATGCGCGAGGGCGTGATTGCCGATTTCGACACCGCCGAGGAGATGATCAAGCATTTCATCCGCAAGGTGCACAAGCGCACCACCCTGTCGAAGCCCAAGATCATCGTCTGCGTGCCCCACGGCGCCACCCCGGTGGAAAAGCGCGCCATCCGCCAGTCGGTGCTCTCGGCGGGCGCCCGCCGCGCCGGGCTGATCGCCGAGCCGATCGCGGCGGCGATCGGCGCCGGGATGCCGATCACCGATCCCACCGGCAACATGGTCGTGGATATCGGCGGCGGCACCACCGAGGTGGCGGTGCTTTCGCTCGGCGATATTGTCTATGCGCGTTCGGTGCGCGTGGGCGGCGACCGGATGGACGAGGCCATCGTCAACTACCTGCGCCGCCAGCAGAACATGCTGGTGGGCGAGACCACCGCCGAGCGGGTCAAGACCTCGATCGGCACCGCGCGGATGCCCGATGACGGGCGCGGCGCTGCGATGACGATCCGGGGCCGCGACCTGCTTTCGGGCATCCCCAAGGAGATCGAAATCACCCAGGCCCAGGTGGCCGAGGCCCTGGCCGAGCCGGTGCAGCAGATCTGCGAGGCGGTGATGACGGCGCTGGAGACCACGCCGCCGGATCTGGCCGCCGACATCGTTGACCGCGGCGTGATGCTGACCGGGGGCGGCGCGCTCCTGGGCGAGCTGGACCTGGCGCTTCGCGAGCAGACCGGGTTGGCGATTTCGGTGGCCGACGAGTCACTGCATTGTGTGGCGCTGGGTACCGGCAAGGCACTGGAATACGAAAAGCAGCTGCGCCATGTTATCGACTATGACAGCTGAAGTGAGCTGATGCGCGGGGGCCGCAGGCCCCTGGCGGGGGAGACAGGTGGCAAGAGAACGGTTTAAGGCCGAGGAATATACCCGCCCGATCAGGCGCATTCTGGTCGGCTTTCTGGTGGTGCTCCTGTTCGCGACCTTCCTGCTGTGGCGTATCGACAGCCCGCGGGTCGAGCGCTTTCGCGCCCGGCTGGTGGACCGGGTCATGCCCTCGTTTGACTGGGCGCTGGTGCCGGTGACCAGGCTGGTCGGCATGGCCGAGGGCTTCCAGTCCTACAGCCGCATCTACGAGCAGAATCAGGAGCTGAGGCGCGAGCTGAGGCAGATGAAGGCGTGGAAGGAGGCGGCGCTGCAACTGGAGCAGGAAAACGCCAAGCTGCTGGATCTGAACAACGTGCGGCTTGACCCTCGCCTTTCCTATGTGACCGGGGTGGTGCTGGCCGACAGCGGTTCGCCCTTTCGCCAGTCGGTGATCCTCAATATCGGCGCCCGCGACGGTATCCTCGACGGCTGGGCGGCGACCGACGGGCTGGGGCTGGTCGGGCGCATCGCCGGGGTCGGCGAACGCACCAGCCGGGTGCTGCTGCTCACCGATTCCAACAGCCGCATCCCGGTCACCATCCAGCCTTCCGGCCAGACCGCGCTGCTGTCCGGCGACAACAGCGCCGTGCCGCTGCTCGAATTCATCGAAAGCCCCGACAAGGTGCGCGCCGGCGACCGGGTGGTGAGCTCCGGCGATGGCGGGGTGTTTCCGCCCGGCCTGCTGGTGGGCCATGTGGTGCAGGGGCCGGACCGGCGCTTTCGGGTGCGCCTCGCGGCCGATTACGGGCGGCTCGAATTTCTCCGGGTATTGCGCAGCCATACCCCCGAACGCATCGTCGATCCCGGCGCGATCATCACGCCCGGGCGGCGCCCGAACCCGCTGCCGCCGGAGGCGGCCGCGCCGGCAGGCGGCGCCGCCGGGCGTGACAGCGCAACGGGCGGCGGCGAAGCGCCGTCAGGCGGCGCGGATACTCCGGCGGGGGCGGGCCAATGATCGACCCGCAGACCCTGCGCCGCTGGTTCTACCGGCTGTTGCTCCTGCTGCTGGTCGGGCTGGTGACATTCGCGCGTATCCTGCCCCTTTCGACCCTGCCAGTCACCTTTCCCGGCCCCGACCTGCTGCTGCTCATGGTCTTTGCCTGGGTGCTCCGGCGCCCGGAATACGTGCCGGTGCTGCTGGTCGCGCTCCTGTTCTTCCTCGCCGACATGCTGATGCTGAACCCGCCGGGCCTGCATGCCGGCCTGGTGGTGCTGGGGAGCGAGTTCCTGCGCCGGCGCGCGGGCATACATGACCGCCCCTTCCTGGCCGAATGGGCCATGGTGGCCGGCACCATGGCGGCGATCCTGCTGGCCGAGCGGCTGGTGCTGACGGTGCTGTTCGTGGAGCAGGTGAGCTTCGGCAAGCAGGTGCTGCGCTACCTGGTGAGCGTCGCCGCCTACCCGCCGGTGGTGGCGGTCACGGTGTATGTGCTGCGGGTGCGCCACGTCATGCCCGGCGAGGCCGAGGCGCTGAGGCAGGGGGGGCTGTGAGGCGCTCGCCGGCAGATACGGCCCGCTCCGTGCGGACCATTTCGCGCCGGGCGCTGATGCTCGGGGGCGCGCAGCTGGGCCTGGCCGGCGCACTGGCGGCGCGGATGCGCTACCTGCAGGTGGACGAGGCCGACAAGTATCGCCTGCTGGCGGACGAAAACCGCATCAACATCCGCCTGCTGCCCCCCCCGCGCGGGCTGATCTACGACCGCCGCGGCGTGCTGTTGGCGGGCAACGAGCAGAATTACCGCATCGTCATCGTGCGCGAGGATGCCGGCGATGTCGAGGCCGCCGTGGCCCGGCTGGCGACCCTGGTCCGGCTCGACCCGGACAAGACCGAACAGGCGCTGCGGGAGGTGAAGCGCAGCTCGCCCTTCGTGCCGGTGACCATCGCCGACCGGGTCTCCTGGGAGGAAGTGTCCCGGGTGGCGGTCAATGCCCCGACCCTGCCCGGCATCGTCCCGGAAGTGGGGCAGAGCCGGATCTACCCGCTGGGCGAGGATTTCGCCCATGTGGTCGGCTATGTCGGGCCGGTCTCGGACTATGACCTGCAGCGGCTCGACGACAAGGATCCGCTGCTGCAGATCCCGCGCTTTCAGGTCGGCAAATACGGGGTCGAGCGGCGCCTGGAGCGGGCCCTGCGCGGCTCCGCCGGCACCCGCCAGATCGAGGTCAACGCGCTCGGCCGGGTGATGCGCGAGCTCGACCGCAAGGAGGGCGTGCCGGGCAAGAACGTGCAGCTGAGCGTCGATCAGGCGCTGCAGAATTTCGTCCAGGCGCGCCTGGCGCTGGACGAGGAAAGCGCCTCGGCGGTGGTGATGGATGTGGAGACCGGCGACCTGCTGGCGGTCGGCTCATCGCCTTCCTTCGACCCAAACAAGTTCGTCCACGGGATTTCCTCCAATGATTACAACGCATTGCTGGAAAATCCCTATCGACCTCTGGCGAACAAGGCAGTGCAGGGCACCTATCCGCCCGGCTCGACCTTCAAGATGGTCGTGGCGCTGGCAGGCCTTGCCGAGGGGGTGATCGTGCCCGACGAAAAGATCACCTGCACCGGCTATATCGAGGCCTCCGGGCGGCGCTTCCACTGCTGGCGCCGGGGCGGGCATGGCAAGGTGGACCTGGTGAAATCCCTGCGCGAAAGCTGCGATGTCTATTATTACGAGATCGCCCAGCGGGTCGGGATCGAGAAGATCAGCGCCATGGCCCGCAAGCTGGGGCTGGGCCAAAAGCACGACCTGCCGCTTTCCGGGGTGGCGCGCGGGCTCGCGCCGACCAAGGCCTGGAAGCGCGAGCACCGCGATGCCGACTGGCTCATCGGCGACACCATCAATGCCGGGATCGGCCAGGGCTATGTGCTGGCCTCGCCGCTGCAACTGGCGGTGATGACCGCGCGCATCGCCACCGGCCGCGCGGTGAGCCCGCGCCTGGTGCGCTCGCTTGACGCGGTCGAAGTGGCGGCGCCGGAGGCTCCGCCGCTCGATATCGACCCGGAGCATCTCGCCGTCGTGCGCCGGGGCATGTATGAGGTCGTCTATGGCCGGCGCGCCACCGCCGGGCGCTCGAAGATCGCCGACGAGGACAAGCGCCTCGCCGGCAAGACCGGCACCTCGCAGGTGCGCAACATCACCGCCGCCGAGCGCGCCGCCGGCGTCACCCGCAACGAAGACCTGCCCTGGGAGCGGCGCGACCATGCGCTGTTCGTCTCCTACGCGCCCTATGACGCGCCCAGATACGCGGTCACCGTGGTGGCCGAGCATGGCGGCGGCGGCTCCACCGCCGCGGCCCCGATCGCGCGCGACATCATGCTGTTTGCGCTTTACGGCAAGCTGCCGCCGCTCACCGCCTATCCCTCTTCGCAGCGCCGCCAGATCCGCGAGCGCTTCAGCCAGCTCGAATTGCGCGCCCCGGTCGCGCCCACGCAAGGGCGGGGGCGGGCATGAGCTTTCTCGAATACCGCGTCAGCTACACCCCGACCGGCCTGCGCAAGGTGCTGTATTTCAACTGGTTTCTGGTGCTGCTGCTGATCGCGGTGGCGGGCGTGGGCTTCCTGATGCTTTACTCCGTGGCCGGCGGCTCGCTCACCCCCTGGGCCAAGCCGCAGATGCAGCGCTTTGCGCTTGGCATGGGGCTGATGTTCGTGGTGGGTTTCATCCCGGTCTGGTTCTGGCGCTCGGTCTCGGGGCTTGCCTATCTGGCGGCGCTGGCGCTGCTGGTGCTGGTGGAAGTGGCGGGCGAAACCGGCATGGGCGCGCAGCGCTGGCTCAATCTCGGCTTCATGCGCCTGCAACCCTCCGAACTGGCCAAGATCGGCCTGGTGATGGCGCTGGCGGCCTATTACGACTGGCTCGACATCTCGCGCGTCTCGCGCCCGCTCTGGCTGCTGCCGCCGCTGGGGCTGATCGCCCTGCCGACCGCGCTGGTGCTGCGCCAGCCGGACCTCGGCACCGCCCTGCTGCTGGTCGCCGGGGGGGGCGCGATGATGTTTTTCGCGGGCGTCAATCTCCTCTATTTCCTCGCCGTGGCCGTGGCCGGGGTCGGACTGGTGGCGGCGGTGTTCCTGAGCCGGGGCACCGAGTGGCAATTGCTCAAGGATTACCAGTACGGGCGGATCGACACCTTTCTCGACCCGTCGCGCGACCCGCTCGGAGCGGGCTACCACATCACCCAGTCCAAGATCGCGCTGGGCTCCGGCGGCTGGACCGGGCGCGGCTTCATGCAGGGCACCCAGACCCGGCTCAACTTCCTGCCCGAGAAGCATACCGACTTCATCTTCACCACGCTTGCCGAGGAATTCGGCTTCATCGGCGGCGCCTCGCTGCTGGCACTCTACATGGCGATTGTCGCCTTCTGCGTGATCTCGGCGCTGAGAAACCGCGACCGCTACGCCTCGCTCCTCACCCTGGGCATCGCCATGACCTTCTTCTTCTACTTCGCTGTCAACATGGCGATGGTCATGGGGCTCGCGCCGGTGGTGGGGGTGCCGCTGCCGCTGGTCTCCTACGGCGGCTCGGCAATGCTGGTGCTGCTGCTGGGCTTCGGACTCGTGCAATCGGCCCATGTGCACCGGGCGCGGCGCAAATGAGCCGGCAGCCGATACGCGTGCTCGCCGCGCTGCCGGCGCGCGACTGGGCCGAATGGCGCCCGGCGCTGGCGCGCGCCTTTGCCGAGGCCGGGCTCAGGGTGGAAATGGCGCGCGAAATGGCGCCGGCGGCGGTGGATTACATCCTCTACATGCCCGGCAGCGGGCCGGAGGATTTCCGCCCCTATGCCAAGGCAAAAGCGGTGCTGAGCCTCTGGGCCGGGATCGAGGGGATCGTGCAGGACGAAACCCTGACCCAGCCGCTCACCCGCATGGTCGATCCGGGGCTGAAGGAAGGGATGCGCGATTACGTGGTGGGGCACGTCATGCGCGCGCATCTGGGGATGGACGCCGATATCTGCCGGCGCGATGCAGGCTGGCAGCCCCATGTGCCGCCGCTGGCGCGCGACCGGCGCGTGGGCGTGCTGGGGCTCGGCGCGCTCGGCGGCTTCTGCGCCAGCGCGCTGGCCGGGCTCGGCTTTCAGGTGCTGGGCTGGAGCCGGCGGAGAAAGGCGCTCGCGGGCGTCACCTGCCACACGGGCGCACAGGGGCTTCAGGCGGTGCTGAGCCGCGCCGAAATCCTCGTCCTGCTCCTGCCGCTCACCGCCGCCACCGAAAACATCCTCAGCACCGAAACCCTCGCCCTGCTCCCCAAAGGCGCAACCCTCATAAACCCCGGCCGCGGCGCGCTGATCGACGACGCGGCCCTGCTCGCGGCACTGGACAGCGGGCAGATCGGCCAGGCCACGCTCGACGTGTTCCGCACCGAGCCGCTGCCGGCGGACCACCCCTACTGGACCCATCCGAAAGTGACCGTGACCCCGCATATCGCCTCGGCAACCCGCCCCGAAAGCGCCGCCGAAGCGATCGCCGAAAACATCCGCCGAAGCGAAGCGGGCGAAACACTGCTCCACCTGGTGGATCGCAGCGCCGGATATTGAGCGCGCGCACCCGCCCGGCCGGACGAGACCGCGACGGGATCGGCAAACCGCCCCTTCCTCTTGCCGCAAATATCCCCGCCGGAGGCACGATTTTTCGCAGAAAAATCGTATGGGCCCGGCCCTACCGCCCCGGGATCTCCGCACGCTTTTCGCCCGCTCCCGGCCAGTTCTCGATGGCTTCCATCGCCTCGGCCGCGGTTTCGACAAAGCGAAACAGCTCCAGATCCTCCGGCGAGATGGTCCCGGCCTCGGCCAGTGCCTGCCAGTCGATGATCCGGGTCCAGAAGTCGCGCCCGAACAGCAGGAACGGGATCCGCTTCATCCGCCCGGTCTGGATCAGGGTCAGGGTCTCGAAGGTCTCGTCCAGCGTGCCAAAGCCCCCCGGAAACACCGCCAGCGCATTGGCCCGCATCAGGAAGTGCATCTTGCGCACGGCGAAATAGTGGAAGTTGAAGCAAAGCTCCGGCGTGACGTATCGGTTCGGCGCCTGTTCGTGGGGCAGCACGATATTGAGGCCGATGGAGATGCCCCCGGCATCGGCCGCGCCGCGGTTGCCCGCTTCCATCACGCCGGGGCCGCCGCCGGTGACGATCACGTTTTCGCGCTGGCGGCCGTTCTTCATGCTCTTCAGCGTGATCAGCCGGGCAAATTCGCGCGCTTCTTCGTAATAGCGGGTCAGCCCGGCCAGGGTCTCGGTGCGTGCCCGGTGCTTGTGCGCCGGATCGGGAATGCGGGCGCCGCCGAACAGCACCACGGTGCTGTCAACGCCGTATTCCTGCATCCCCATTTCCGGCTTCAGAAGCTCCAGCTGCAGGCGCACCGGGCGCAGCTCGTCGCGGCACAGGAAGGCCTCGTCGTCAAAGGCGAGCCTGTAGGCGGGCGAGCGGGTCTGCGGCGTGTCGGGGATGTGGTGGGCCGCCTCGCGGTCCTCGTGGCTGTGGCGGAAGGGGTGGCTGCGCTGAGCGTCGGACATCTGCTCTCCTCGATGGCTTCGGGCCCCGCCATTGTGCGGGTGCGTTTGGCGCAGTATAGCCGAAGGGGCGGGCGGAGCCAGACGGGATTTCGGGAGGGTGCGCGGTGGATATCGACTGGAAGGCGGAAATCGAGGCGGCGGCACGGCGGATCGCCCCCCATCTGCTCCGCACGCCGGTGCTGCGCCATGACACGCTCTGCGCGCAGCCGCTGGAACTGAAGCTCGAACAGATGCAGCATACCGGATCGTTCAAGGTGCGCGGGGCCTTCAACACGCTCCTGAGCCGAGAAGTGCCCGAGGCCGGGCTGGTGGCCGCTTCCGGGGGCAATCACGGCGCGGCGGTGGCCCATGCGGCCCGCGCGCTCGGCCACTGGGCGCGCATCTATGTGCCGGAGCTGGCGGGAGCCGCCAAGATCGCCCTGATCCGCTCCCTGGGGGCCGACCTCGTGGTGGTGCCGGGCGCCTATGGCGACGCCCTCGCCGCGGCGCTGGAATACGAGGCCGAGACCGGCGCCATGCAGATCCATGCCTATGACGCGCCGGGGACCGTGGCCGGGCAGGGCACCGTCTTTCGCGAATGGGAGGCGCAGGGGCTCGAAGCCGACACGGTGCTGGTCGCCGTGGGAGGCGGCGGGCTGATCGCCGGGGCCATGGCCTGGTTCGACGGTCGGCGAAAGGTGGTGGCGGTAGAGCCAGAACGCGCCCCGACCCTGGCCCGGGCGCTGGAACAGGGGCCCGAGACCGAAGTGGAGGTCTCCGGCATCGCCGCCAATGCCCTCGGGGCGCGGCGGATCGGGCGAATCTGCCATGATCTCGCCCGGGCGCAGGGCGTGAAGAGCGTGCTGGTCAGCGATGCAGCGATCCTTGCGGCGCAAAAGACGCTTTGGCAGGCGGCCCGCCAGCTGGTCGAGCCGGCTGGTGCGGCGGCGCTTGCAGCGGTGCTCAGCGGCGCTTACCGGCCGGCCCCCGGCGAGAGACTCGCGGTGCTGGTCTGCGGTGCCAATATGACCCCGGATATTGCGCGCAATATTGTTCGCGCCTGAGGTTGGGGCGATCATGCCGGTCAGGACCTTGCGGCGCGAAAGGGTGGGGCTGGGCTGTTTGCGTGACATGTGCGATCTCCCTGAAAGCGTGGCTGGCAGGGGGCATTTTGCACTTGACAGGGTTTTCGAT